>NZ_JADIJM010000027.1:0-97939 GCF_017355315.1 Achromobacter sp. SD115
AATGTTTGGATGTTTTGCTGGTCCTTGGGGCAAACCGACCAGAAGCGGAAGTCCACTTGATTCGCGCAATGTTTGGTGAAGGCCGGGAGCGGCCATCAATGACAGGCAGCTCCCGACCCAATGCGGCCGGTCAAAGGTTAGTTCTCGCCGCCCGATATCGTGTTTGTGACGATTCGGCCCTGGTCTGAGTCACGCTGCACAACCCGTGTACAATGCTCCCGCAGCATCTGCAACGGATGCGGCTTCGCTTCGATAGCGATACTAGTGGACCCGGCGTTTGCCGGGTGGCTCGGCCGGGCGCCTATCCCTCGGACAACTCCAAGCGAATTACGGCTCGCTCCGAGACCAACTACAAACCACCCTCGGTGCAAGGCATCGCTTGCTAACGTCAGGTTAGCCTAACAATGTCTTTTTTCTCCTCTTTTCGTCGCGAATGGATGTCCAGTCCTCGTAACGATATTCTTGCGGGCATCGTCGTTGCCCTTGCTCTTATCCCCGAAGCCATCGGCTTTTCCATCATCGCGGGTATTGATCCGCGGGTAGGCCTCTACGCATCGTTCTCGATCGCGGTAATCATCGCTTTAGTGGGCGGCCGGCCTGGCATGATTTCTGCGGCCACGGCCGCCATTGCCGTGCTGGTGGTGCCTTTGGTCAAGGATCATGGCGTTGAATACCTGTTCGCCGCCACAATCCTGATGGGCATCTTCCAGATCATCGCCGGCTTTCTTCGGCTTGACCTGCTGATGCAGTATGTGTCGCGGTCTGTCGTCACCGGGTTCGTGAACGCGCTGGCAATTCTGATCTTTGTTGCCCAGTTGCCGCAGCTGACCAACGTCACGTGGGTCACCTACGTGATGGTGGCGGGAGGGTTGGCGATCATCTATCTGTTTCCGCGCCTGACCCGGGCCGTGCCGTCGCCGTTGATCGCGATCATCGTGTTGACGGCCATCTCTATTTACTGGGGCCTGCCCGTCAACACGGTGGGCGACATGGGCAAGCTGCCGTCGTCCCTGCCTTCGTTCCTGATTCCGAACGTGCCCTTCACGTTTGAAACCTTGCAGATCATTCTTCCGTATTCGCTGACCATGGCGGCGGTGGGTTTGCTGGAGTCGATGATGACCGCGCAGATCGTGGACGACTTGACCGACACGCCCAGCAATAAGCGGCGCGAATGCAAGGGCCAGGGTATCGCGAACTTCGTGACGGGCTTCTTTGGCGGCATGGGCGGTTGTGCCATGATCGGCCAGTCCGTCATCAACGTGAAGTCGGGCGGTTCGACGCGGCTTTCCACTTTCGTGGCGGGTTCCTTCCTGCTGTTCCTGATCGTGGTGCTGGGGCCCTTGGTGGCCAGGATTCCCATGCCGGCACTGGTCGCGGTCATGATCATGGTGTCCATCGGCACGTTCAGTTGGGGTTCGATCCGCAACCTGCGTTCGCATCCCTGGCAGTCTTCCGTGGTCATGCTGGCGACCGTTGTGGTGGTCGTCTGGACGCATGACCTTGCACAGGGCGTACTGGCGGGCGTGCTGTTGAGCGGCGTGTTCTTCGCGGGTAAGGTCAAGCGGCTCTTCGCAGTGACTTCGGCCTTGTCTGAGGACGGGCGCACCCGCACCTACTACTACGAGGGCCAGGTGTTTTTTGCATCCACCGATCGGTTTTCAGAAGCCATTGATTTTAAAGAGGTCGTCGACCACGTGGTGCTGGATGTATCCGCCGCGCACTTCTGGGACATCTCGGCCGTGGGTGCCCTGGACAAGGTCGTGATCAAGCTGCGCCGCGAAGGCACGACTGTAGATGTCGTCGGTTTGAATGCCGCCAGCGCCACCATGATTGGTCGATTTGCAATTCACGACAAACCCGGCGCCGACACCAAGTCGTTGGGACACTAAGGAGAAGATATGTCGAAAGTACTTGCATGCATCGATGCCTCCCACTACGCCGCCGCGGTCTGCGACTTGTCAGCCTGGGCGGCGCACCGTCTTTCCTGGAGAGTTGAACTGCTGCATGTTGTGCAGCGAAAAAGCGCGGTGACAGCGCGGCACGACCTTAGTGGCGCTATCGGGCTAGGTGTGAAAAGCGAGCTGCTAGAAGAGCTGACTCGCATCGAAGAAGCGCAAGGAAAACTGGCGGTCGAAGGTGGCCGCGCCCTCTTGGCGACCGCTGAAGAGCGATTACGGGCTGCCGGCATCGGCGACGTCAGTACGGTGCACCTCCATGGTGGCATTGTGGAAACCATTATCGAGCGCGAAGCCGAGGCTGGCTTGGTGGTGATGGGCAAGCGGGGAGCGTCGAGCGAATTCGCCGCCGGCCATCTCGGATCGAAAATCGAGCGCGTGCTTCGAGCCAGTAACAAGCCGCTATTTGTTGCTCCCGAGCGGCACGTGCCGCCAATGCGCGCTGTGATTGCCTACGATGGCGGAAAGTCTATTGCTAGAGCGATTGCATTGCTGACAAGCACGCCGATGCTGGACGGTCTGCCAATACACCTCGTGAGGGCTGGCGCGGAGTCGCAGGAGAATCGAGCCCAGATGGAGCAGGTCGTTCAGCTATTCGCGCAAAGCGGGCGAACGGCAACTTTTTCGATTACCCCGGGGGCTCCAGAGAAAGTTATCGCTGACTGCGTAGCCGGTGGTCCGATGTCCGTGCTGGTCATGGGTGCCTATGGTCACTCGCCGCTCAGGAATTTGATCGTCGGCAGTACCACGACGGCAATGATACGAGCTGTTGAGGTGCCGATCCTGCTTGCGCGATAGCGCTGTGAAATTATGGAATGCCCTGAGGTGACTGGTGTGCGTCACCTGCATAGGATCGGGTGAATGTCCGGCTTTGGCCGGCAAGCGACCGTTCGCCGGCCCGGGATGCATCAACCTCAGTTTGCTCTGCCATCTCAACGGCATCGTTAGCTCGATCCCGAGGTAACGAACCCTGCGTTCAAGCTTCGTTCGCCCAAGCAGCAGCTATACCGCTGGAAGATTCTTCGTCCTGAGGTACATCAGCGAAGGAATTATGCGAAGTTTGATTGAAAGCTCTGAGTGAAACGAATTTCAGATGCCCATCGCCATGACCCAGCCTGCCAAGCCAGCCAGCAGCACCACGAGCGCTGGCGGCACGCGCCCCACTGTGAGCAGCCCGAACGAGAGCAACGCCAACCCGAAGTCCGCCTTGCCGTGGATGGCGCTTGTCCACACCGGGTCATATAAGGCCGATACCAGGATACCAACCACGCCGGCGTTGATGCCCGCCATGGTCGTCTGAATACCCGCCCGGTGGCGAAGCGCCGCCCAGAACGGCAATGCGCCGACCAGCATGAGGAAGGCTGGGAGGAATATGGTGCCCAGCAGAGCCAGGCCGCCAATCCAGCCATGCAGCGGGCCGTGGGCTATTGCGCCAAGATACGCCGAAAAAGTGAACAGCGGTCCCGGCACGGCCTGGGCAGCGCCATAGCCAGCTAGGAAGTCTGCGTTGCTGACGATGCCGCTGGGCACCACGGTGGCTTGCAGCAGCGGCAGCACAACGTGCCCACCGCCGAAGACTAGCGCACCGGAACGGTACACCCCATCCAGCAGCGCTATCGTGGACGATCCCGTGGCTGCTGCACATAGGGGCAGCAAGACAAGCGGTGTTGCAAACAGAAGCAGCGCAATGACGCCCAGTCTGCGCGAGACCGGGTAGCTGTGAGCTTGGCCACCGCCAGGTTGTGAAATCTTCAGCGTCCACCAGCCCAGCAGTCCTGCCAACAAGATCGCGACAATCTGTCCCGCTGCTGAGGGTAGGATCATGGTCAGCAGTGCCGCCAGAATGGCCAGGGCAGCGCGTGGCCGGTCAGGGCACAACGACTTGGCCATGCCCCACACCGCCTGAGCTACGATGGCCACGGCGACTACCTTGAGACCATGCACCCACCCGGACTGGGCTAGTCCCTGGTACTCAGCGATGCCGAAGGCAAACAGGATTAGCGCGATGGCCGATGGCAAAGTGAACCCTGCCCACGCCGCCAGCAAGCCCAACCAGCCAGCGCGACCCAGCCCAAGCGCCATGCCCACCTGGCTGCTGGCCGGACCCGGAAGAAACTGGCACAAGGCGACCAGATCGGAATAGCTGCGGTCATCCAGCCAGCGGCGGCGCTCGACAAACTCCGAGCGGAAATAACCCAGATGCGCGATCGGCCCACCGAAGGAGGTCAATCCCAGTTTAAGGAAGGCGCCGAAGACTTCAACGGGTGAACCGCGCGTAGCTACAGCTTCGTGCTGTACGGTGTTGGTGGAGCCTGTCATTTGTGCATTGCCTCCCCGGTGAACTCCCGGATGCGTTCCTTGGCCAGCGCCAAGCCTTCCTTGCCCTTGGGCGTGATCGTGTAGAGCTTTCGCACGGTGCGTCCGTCGCGCTCCTGGCGCGAAACTAGGTATCCGTCGCGCTCCATCTTGTGAAGCATCGGGTACAGCGTTCCGGGAGAAAGTCGGTAGCCGTGGTGGGCCAGTTCGTCAATCATCCACTGCCCATAGATCTCCTGCGCGGCTGCGTGGTGCAGCACGTGCAGGCGGATCAGCCCCGATAGCAGATCGTGGTGCTCCATGGCGCGAGGTGTTGAGTTCTCTTTCATATCGAGTTTCGATAACGAAATACGATCATAGCACTTGCACCAAGATTCTAGGTTGGTCCAGCTGTTCCGTCTTGAAGGGCAGTTATTGGCTGTGGATGAAACCGGTCGTTGCAACAGCTTGGTTCAATCGCTCGGCCGATGACGACCCACTTCGGCCGGTCGGAGTGCCTCGGTCAACGGCTGCTGTGCAGCGATTGCTGTCCATTGAATCCACCGCATGGTGACGCTGCATCGCCTCGCGCATTACGGCCCGAAACGAACGTCCGATCCGTCATGAAAAAGTAATTGGCGCCACCTACATTCATTGCTTCGTTAAATCCAGACAAATGGACAATATGAAGACCAACATGAATGCGCCCGTCGTGGACTTCAATGACGAGGACTCGAACACATCGCCAAATCCGACATTCGACGCGGTGCTACAAACCCGCTTGAGTCGACGCCGGATTCTGAAGGGAGGCATGGCAACGGTGGGCTCTGCCCTGTTCGGGGTTGGCCTGGCGGGCTGTAATGGCGACGGAGACGACGACAGCGATGTCGATAGCCCGGACACACCGCCCACAGGAGCTCCTCCCACGGAGCCCTCGGAAAAACTGCTCAATTTCGGCGCGGTTCCGAAATCGCTGGCAGACGCGGTCAGCGTTCCTTCCGGATACACCGCGCAAGTGCTCTATGGGGTCGCCTCAGAAAACGGAAAATAAAGCACGCTAAGCCGGTTGCAGCGGTCGTAGCGGCCTGAACTTGCCCGCGCCGATCTTGGCGCTGCTGCGCCAGAGGTAATCGCCGGTGAGGTTGATGTGCTCCCAACCGAGCGGCGACAGGTACTGCAACAGCGCGTCATCAACGGCATGGCCGTTGCCACGCAGCGCGTGCGCAGCCCGTTCCAGATAGACCGTGTTCCACAACACGACGGCAGCCGTTACCAGATTGAGGCCGCTAGCCCGGTAGCGCTGCTGCTCGAAACTGCGGTCGCGGATTTCACCCAGGCGGTTGAAAAACACTGCCCTGGCCAGCGCATTGCGCGCCTCGCCCTTGTTCAGGCCGGCATGCACGCGGCGGCGCAGTTCCACGCTTTGCAGCCAGTCCAGGATGAACAGCGTGCGCTCGATGCGGCCCAGCTCGCGGAGCGCCACGGCCAGGCCGTTCTGGCGTGGGTAGCTGCCGAGCTTTCGGAGCATCAGGGAGGCCGTCACCGTGCCCTGCTTGATCGAGGTGGCCAGCCGCAGGATTTCGTCCCAATGGGCGCGGACGTGCTTGATGTTGAGCGTGCCGCCGATCATGGGTTTCAGCGCGTCATAGGCGGCGTCGCCCTTCGGGATGTAGAGCTTGGTGTCGCCCAGGTCGCGGATGCGCGGCGCGAAGCGGAAGCCCAGGAGGTGCATCAGGGCGAAGACGTGATCGGTGAAGCCCGCCGTGTCGGTGTAATGCTCCTCGATCCGCAAGTCGGACTCGTGGTACAGCAGGCCGTCGAGCACGTAGGTCGAATCGCGCACGCCGACGTTCACGACCTTGGTGTGAAATGGCGCGTACTGGTCAGAAATGTGGGTGTAGAACGTCCGCCCTGGGCTGCTCCCGTATTTCGGGTTGATGTGGCCGGTGCTCTCGGCCTTGCTGCCGGTGCGGAAGTTCTGGCCGTCCGACGATGAGGTGGTGCCGTCGCCCCAGTGCTCGGCGAAGGGATGGCGGAACTGTGCGTTGACCAGATCGGCCAGCGCCGCCCCGTAGGTTTCGTCGCGGATGTGCCAGGCTTGCAGCCAAGCCAGCTTGGCGTAGGTCGTGCCGGGGCAAGACTCCGCCATCTTGGTCAGGCCCAGGTTGATCGCGTCGGCGAGGATCGTGGTCAGCAACAGGTTCTTGTCTTTGGCCGGGTCGCCCGATTTCAGATGCGCGAAATGCCGAGTGAAGCCCGTCCATTCGTCCACCTCCAGCAGCAGTTCGGTGATCTTGACGTGCGGCAGGATCATTGCCGTCTGGTCGATCAGCGCTTGGGCGGTGTCGGGTACCGCCGCGTCGAGCGGCGTGATCTTCAAGCCTGACTCGGTGATGATGGCGTCCGGCAGCTCGTTGGCCGTCGCCATACGGTTGACGGTGGCAAGCTGTGTTTCCAGCAGCGTCAGCCGGTCGTTCAGGTACCGGTTGCAGTCGGTGGCCACGGCCAGCGGCAATTCGCTGGCCTGCTTGAGGCTGGCGAATTTCGCGGGCGGCACCAGGTAGTCCTCGAAGTCCTTGAACTGGCGCGACCCCTGCACCCAGATGTCGCCGGAACGCAACGCGTTCTTCATCTCCGACAGCGCGCACAGTTCGTAGTAGCGCCGGTCGATGCCGGTGTCGGTCATGACCAGCTTCTGCCAGCGCGGCTTGATGAACTCGGTCGGCGCGTCGGCGGGCACCTTGCGGGCGTTGTCGCTGTTCATGCCGCGCAGCACCTCGATGGCGTCGAGCACGTCCTTCGCGGCGGGAGCGGCCCGCAGCTTGAGCACGGCAAGGAATTCCGGCGCGTAGCGGCGCAGCGTGGCGTAGCTTTCGCCGATGCGGTGCAGGAAATCGAAGTCCTCGGGCTGCGCAAGCTTCTGCGCTTCGGTGACGCTCTCGGCGAAGGCATCCCAGGACATGACGGCCTCGATGGCGGCGAACGGATCGCGGCCCGCCTGCTTGGCCTCGATCAGCGCCTGGCCGATGCGGCCGAACAGCCGCACCTTGGCGTTGATCGCCTTGCCGGACGCCTGGAATTGCTGCTGATGCTTGTTCTTGGCGGCGTTGAACAGCTTGCCCAGGATGCGGTCGTGCAGGTCGATGATTTCGTCGGTGACGGTGGCCATGCCCTCGATGGCAAGCGCCACCAGGGTGGCATAGCGTCGCTGCGCCTCGAACTTGGCCAGGTCGGCGGGCGTCATCTGGCCACCCTCACGGGCGATCTTGAGCAGGCGGTTCTGGTGCACCGACCGCTCGATGCCAGAAGGCAGGTCGAGCGCCTGCCACGCTTTGAGGCGTTCGATGTGTTCCAGCATGTGCCGCGAATTCGGTTTGACGGGCGATTGGCGCAGCCAGGCCAGCCAGGTCGTTTTGCCGTTGTCCCGACGCTTGAGCAGATCGTCGAGGCGGCGGCGATGCGCGTCCGACAGCGGTTCGGCCAAGGCATCGTAGATGCGCCGGTTGGCGCGGGTGATTGCTTCGGCGCTCGCCCGCTCGACGGCGTTGAGGGCAGGCAGAATGACCGACTGCTGCCGCAGGTGCTCGATCAAGGTGCTGGCCAGCACGATGCCCTTGTCGGTCTGCAAGGCCATCTCGGTCAGCAACTGGACGGCCTGCCGGTAGTGGCCCATGGTAAAGGGCTGGAAGCCGAACACCGTTTGCAGTTCGACCAGGTGCTCGCGCCGGGTCTGCTCCCGCTGCCCGTATTCGTCCCAGCTTTCGACGCTGACCTTGAGCTGGTCGGCGACCAGTTTCAACAAGGGCGGAAACGGCGGCTCATCGACGCCCAGGATGACACCAGGAAAGCGCAGGTAACAGAGCTGCACGGCGAAGCCCAGCCGGTTGGCCGGGCCGCGCCGCTGCCGGATGATGGAGAGGTCGGTTTCGCTGAACGTGTAGTGACGGATCAACTCATCCTTGGTGTCCGGCAACGCCAGCAGGCTTTCGCGCTCGGCGGCGGACAGGATTGAACGACGTGGCATATTTACTGATCCGTTCTCAAGTATTGATACAGGGTTTCGCGACTGATTCCGAATTCACGAGCCAGCTTGGTCTTTTGCTCGCCAGCCTCGACACGTTGGCGCAGTTCGGCAATACGCTCAGACGACAGGGATTTCTTCCTGCCACGGTAGGCCCCGCGCTGCTTGGCGAGCGCGATGCCCTCGCGCTGCCGCTCGCGGATCAAGGCGCGTTCGAACTCGGCGAACGCGCCCATTACCGACAGCATCAGGTTCGCCATCGGCGAGTCCTCGCCGGTGAAGGTCAAATGCTCCTTAAGGAACTCGATGCGTACGCCGCGCTGGGTGAGGCCCTGCACCAGGCGGCGCAGGTCGTCGAGGTTGCGCGCCAGACGATCCATGCTGTGCACCACGACCGTGTCGCCTTCGCGCACGAAGGCGAGCAGCCGTTCCAGTTCGGGCCGCCGTGTGTCCTTGCCCGACGCCTTGTCGGTGAACACTTTATCCACCTGGATCTGTTCGAGCTGCCGTTCTGGGTTCTGGTCGAAGCTGCTGACGCGGACGTAACCGATGCGCTGACCGTGCAAGGTATCCTCCTGAGGGAAATGTGTCAGGAAGAAATCTATGACCCTTGACGGCGTATGTCAATCAATTCGGAAGGCAACTCTATTCTGACGATTTAGCGCCGGATGGTCTGACGCCAAGTTAGGGTATGCCTCAATCTGACGGTAGCGAGTCGCAGGCGTTCGGATCGGCATCGGTTTCGTTCCCTGTCTTGGCACGCGCTTCGAAGCGTTGATAACACTCCAACCCGCAGAAGTGCTCGACGTATTCCGCGCCTTCCGGGGTGAAGGCGGCATCGAGCGGGATTTCCTTGCAGCACACGCAGCAACTGGTGGTGGTCGAGTCACTTGCATTCATGGTGGCACCCCTCCATTGACTGACGAAGACGGCGAATGCCGCCGCCGGCATTGGCTTCGCGAACAGGAAGCCTTGTCCTGTGTCGCAGTCCGCTTGTCGCAATAGATCAAGACTCGCCGATGTTTCCACGCCTTCAGCCACCACATCCATGCCCAGCCCGTGCGCAAGCTGAATCACGGTGTGCACGATGGTTTGGTCGCGGCGGTCGTTGGCGAGCCCGGCGACAAACGATTGGTCGATCTTGAGCGTGCTGATTGGGCAGCACTTCAGATGTTGCAGACAGGAATACCCCGTCCCGAAGTCATCGGCGGCGAAGCGCACACCGATCTGCCGCAAGGCGTCCAGGGCGGGGAAGATCGCCGGATCACCAAACGCGACCGATTCGGTCAGCTCGATTTCGAGATACTCGGCGGGCAACTCGGCATCAGCCAGCACGCCCTTTACCCACCCGTCGAAGTCCGGTCCCACTTGGCTCGCCGAAACATTGACGGCCAGCCGGAACGGTCGCCATGCCAGCATTCGCCAGTCACGCATCTGGCGGCAGGCTTCGCCCAGCACCCAAGCGCCGATTTCAGGCATCAGGCCGGACGATTCGACCACGGGCAGGAACTGGCCCGGTGGCAATAGTCCAAGCGTCGGATGACGCCAGCGCAACAGGGCTTCCGCGCCGACAATCCCACCACTGCGCAGATCGACGACGGGCTGGTAGTGCAGTTCAAGCTGCCCGCGCTCGACCGCTTGGGCCAGTTCCGGCGTCGTCCATCCATCCGGCCGGAAAGCGCTCATTCTCTTTCCCTGAATGCCCGCAACGCCCGCGACAGGGACAGAAGGAACAGGCCGGTCAAACCGAGCGCCGCGATGACCCAATGCTCGCCGAGGAAAGCACCGGCGGTTGTGCCGGCCAGCACGACAGCGAGGATGGGCAGGTGGCAGGGGCAAGTCAGCACAGCCAGTCCGCCCCACAGGTAGCCGGTGATCGGTTTGTGCGTCTCGGACGGCAAGCGCTCGGGGTTGTTCATGGCAGACTCTCCGCGTGCTGTGCCGGCTCGGTCGGCAGGGTGGCCAACTGCACTTCCAGATCGGCCAACGCTTCGCGCCGACGCTCGACGAACTGACGCAGCAGGGCAAGCTGCGCGGCCGCTTCGTCGCCGTCCGCCGCATCCAGCGCCCGGCACAGCCGCGCCAGCGCGTCGAGGCCGATGCCCGCCTCGAAGGCCGCCCGCACGAAGCACAGCCGTTGCAAGGCGGCGTCATCGAACAAGCCGTAGCCGCCTGGTGTGCACGCCACCGGGCGCAGCAATCCGCGCAGCAGGTAGTCGCGCACGATATGCACGCTCACCCCGGCATCAAGAGCCAGCCGGGACACCGTGTAGGCGTTCATTGAACACCTCCTTTTTCTCACCCGGCGCAGCAGGAAAGCTGCTTCACATCCTTGTTGAAGGTCTGCGCCGCGAGCTTCAACCCCTCGACCATCGTCAGGTAGGGGAACAACTGGTCGGCCAGTTCCTGCACCGTCATGCGGTTGCGAATGGCCAGAGCCGCCGTCTGGATCAGTTCACCCGCTTCCGGCGCGACCGCCTGTACGCCGATCAGCCGATGGCTGCCTTCCTCGATAACCAACTTGATGAAGCCGCGTGTGTCGAAGTTGGCGAGCGCACGCGGCACGTTGTCCAAGGTCAAGGTGCGGCTGTCGGTCTCGATCCCGTCGTGGTGGGCTTCCGCCTCGCTGTAGCCCACGGTCGCCACTTGCGGATCGGTGAACACCACGGCCGGCATTGCGGTCAGGTCGAGCGCCGCATCGCCGCCGGTCATGTTGATCGCGGCACGGGTGCCGGCCGCTGCCGCCACATAGACGAACTGCGGCTGGTCGGTGCAGTCGCCGGCCGCGTAGATGTTCGGGTTGCTCGTGCGCATGCCTTGGTCGATGACGATGGCACCTTGCGCATTGACAGTGACCCCCGCTGCGTCCAGCGCGAGGCTGCGCGTGTTCGGTGTCCGACCGGTGGCAACCAGCAGTTTGTCGGCGCGCAATTCACCGTGCGTGGTGGTCAGCACGAATTCACCGTCCATATGGGCGACCTGGCTGGCTTGCGTGTGCTCCAGCACCTCGATGCCCTCGGCACGGAAAGCGGCTGTCACCGCCTCGCCGATGGCCGGGTCTTCACGGAAGAACAAGGTATTGCGCGCCAGGACCGTGACCTTGCTGCCCAGCCGGGCAAAGGCTTGCGCCAGCTCCAGCGCCACCACCGACGAGCCGATTACGGCAAGGCGTTCGGGAATGGTGTCGCTCGCCAGGGCCTCGGTGGAAGTCCAGTAGGGTGACTCTTTCAAGCCCGGAATCGGCGGGACCGCCGGGCTGGCACCCGTGGCGACCAGGCAGCGGTCGAACATCACGACGCGCTCGCCACCCTCGTTCAAACGGACGGTAAGGCTCTGGTCGTCCTTGAAGCGCGCCTCACCGTGCACAACGGTGATGGCCGGATTACCGCCCAGGATGCCTTCGTACTTGGCGTGCCGCAGTTCGTCGACGCGGGCCTGCTGCTGGGCCAGCAGCTTACTGCGGTCAATCGTAGGCACAGTTGCCGCAATACCGCCATCGAACGGGCTTTCCCGGCGCAGATGGGCGATGTGGGCGGCGCGGATCATGATCTTGGACGGCACACAGCCGACATTGACGCAGGTGCCGCCGATGGTGCCGCGCTCGATCAGCGTGACCTGCGCGCCTTGCTCGACGGCCTTCAGCGCCGCCGCCATCGCGGCTCCACCGCTGCCAATGACCGCTACCTGCACCGGGGGCTCGTTGCCACTGTGCTTTTCGGCGGCGGCCATCCATCCCCGCACCTTGTCGAGCAGTCCGACGCGGTTGTCCGCCAGTGGCGCATCGGCTAGCGTTGCCTTGTAGCCCAGTCCGGCCACGGCGGCAGTCAGCGCGTCCGGCGATGTGCCCGGCACGATGGCGAGTTGCGCTGTGCCCTTCGGATAGGACACCAGCGCCGACTGCACGCCTGGCACTTTTTCCAGCGCTTCCTTGACGTGCGCCGCGCACGAGTCGCAAGTCATGCCGGTGATTTTTAGATGGGTCATGCAACAGATCCTTTATCGTTTGTGGCGCCAGACAATGACGTCCGTTGTGCTGCGGTGCCGTTTTCAGTGACTCACTGCTTGACGCTGGACGGATAGCCCGCGTCTGCGGTTGCCTTGGTCAGCTTCTGCACGCTGGTCTTGGCATCGTCGAAGGTGACGACCGCTTGGCGTGTCTCGAAAGTCACGTCAACTTTGCTGACGCCTTCGACCTTGGAAATCGCCTTCTTGACAGTGATCGGGCAGGCGGAGCAGGTCATGCCCGGTACGGACAGCGTGACGGTCTGGGTGGCGGCCCAGACGGGGGCAACAACGGCGGCGAGGGCGAGGGAGGCAAACAGTTTCTTCATGGTGAACTCCGATCAGTAGAAAAATGGCATGACGTAGGGAAATCCGAGCGCGACCAGAACCAGCGCGGCCACGATCCAGAAAATGAGCTTGTAAGTAGCTCGCACTTGGGGAATCGCGCAGACCTCACCCGGTTTGCAGGCCGCTGCCTGCCGGTAGATGCGCCGCCAGGCGAAGAACAACGCCACCAGCGCCACGCCGATAAAGATGGGGCGATAGGGATCCAACACCGCCAAGTTGCCGATCCAAGCGCCGCTGAACCCCAAGGCGATCAGAACCAACGGCCCGAGGCAGCAAGCCGAGGCGAGGATGGCGGCAAGCCCTCCAGTGAAGAGCGCGCCGCGCCCGGTTTTTGGTTCAGACATGCGCTTGTCCTTTCGAATTGAAATTGGATAGCGTAACCTTACTTCCGTACTCATGTACGGAGTCAAGCGATATGGAAAACAATTTGGAGAACCTGACCATTGGCGTTTTCGCCAAGGCGGCCGGGGTCAATGTGGAGACCATCCGTTTCTATCAGCGCAAGGGCTTGTTGCTGGAGCCTGACAAGCCCTATGGCAGCATCCGCCGCTATGGCGAGGCGGATGTAACGCGGGTGCGCTTCGTGAAATCAGCCCAGCGGCTGGGCTTCAGCCTGGATGAGATCGCCGAGCTGCTGCGGCTGGAGGATGGCACCCATTGCGAGGAAGCCAGCAGTCTGGCCGAGCACAAGCTCAAGGACGTGCGCGAGAAAATGGCTGACCTGGCGCGCATGGAGGCCGTGCTGTCTGAGTTGGTGTGCGCCTGCCATGCGCGAAGGGGGAACGTTTCCTGCCCGCTGATCGCGTCACTACAGGGTGGAGCAAGCTTGGCAGGTTCGGCTATGCCTTAGCGTGCTTTATTTTCCGTTTTCTGAGACGACCCCTCTATGGCTTGGGTGACCCGCTCGCTGAGGGGGTGCTTGCCTACAAGAACGATGGCACGGACAACGATTTCGACAAGCGTGCTGGTGACCACCACGATGGCATGGAATGGTTCGGCCTTGGTGCTGACAACCGGCCGTCGGCAAGCTCGACGGATCGCGGGCTGCTGGCGGTCAACCATGAGGCCACGACGAACGAAGGGCTCAGTTCGTTCTTCCTGCATGCAAATGGGGGCACGAATACGCTACCCCGGCCAGCCGCCGAGGTTGACAAGGAGATCGCCATTCATGGAGTGTCGGTTGTCGAGGTAAAGAAAGCCGGCAATGCCTGGGGTACGGTTCCCGATTCGTTGTTCAATTTCAGGCTCACGGCGCTTTCCGAAGTCGAGATCGCCGGCCCCGCCCGAGGTAACCCGCTGCTGGTGACGAAGTACTCGCCCGACGCGACGCGTACGCGCGGCACGCTCAACAACTGCGGCACGGGAAAGACCCCTTGGGGCACCTTTCTGACTGGCGAGGAAAACTGGTACGGCTATTTCACGCGAGACGCTGCGGACGATGCCGCCCGCGGGAATGACAAATCTGTCACCTCGCTTCGGCGCTATGGACGCAATCAAGGCGCTGCGTCGCGCCACGGTTGGGAATCGGCCGGCGCGGACGATCGATATGCTCGCTGGATAATCAGCCAGTCTGGCGCGTCGGCTGACGGTAGCGATGACTACCGCAACGAGATGAACGGCCAGGGCTACGTCGTCGAGGTGGATGCTTACGACCGCAGCAGAAAGGCGAAAAAGCGCTCGGCTTTGGGCCGGTTTGCCCATGAATCGGCCGCTTTCCGCACGGCAGTCGCGGGTCAACCGATCATCGTATATATGGGCGACGACGCTCGTGGCGAGTACCTCTACAAGTGGGTCTCGTCGGCCAATTGGGATCCCGCGGACGCAGACGCGATCAGTCGTATCTCTGTGGGCGACAAGTACCTTGATAACGGCACACTATTTGCGGCCCAGTTCTCAGAAGATGGCACCGGCTCGTGGTTGGAACTGTCGATGCAGAACTCGGCGGTCAGCGGGTATGCGACCTACCCCTTTTCCGATCAGGCCGATGTGGCGGTCAATGCCCGGTTGGCGGCCGATGCCGCCGGTGCAACTAAGATGGATCGGCCCGAATGGTGTGGCGTGAACCCCGCGAACGGCGAACTCTATTGCACGTTGACGAACAACAGCAGCCGCCGCGTTGATCCCACCGGCTCGCAGTATGAGCCCGACTCCGCCAATCCTCGCGTGTACACCGATATGAAGGGTGGCGCTAGCCAGTCTGGCAACCCCAACGGACACATCATTCGTATCAAGGAATTGGCAGCGGCCGGTGATGGCGATCGCTTCGAATGGGATGTGTACCTGTTCGGCGCGCAAGCCGACGCCGATGTCACGACCGTAAACCTGTCCAGTCTTACCGATGACCAGGACTTTTCAAGCCCGGATGGTCTGGTGTTCAGTGCGGTAACGGGTCTGTGCTGGCTGCAGACCGATGACGGCGCCTACACCGACGTGACCAACTGCATGATGTTGGCCGCGCGCCCCGGGCAGGTTGGTGATGGGGCGAAGAAATCCCTGGCGTATCCCGAGGGGGACGGCAGCACGCTTACGGTGGATACCTATGTCGGTAAGCCGCCAGCGCCAGAGCAGCTCAAGCGCTTTCTGGTGGGTCCGGTTGGATGCGAAATTACGGGATTCTGCGAAACCCCTGATGGCAAGGCCATTTTTGTCAACATCCAACATCCTGGCGAAAACACGGACCAAGCCAACCTCGCTGATCCTTCCAAGTACACCAGCCAATGGCCAAGCAATGCTGGGTATGGAGCGGGCAAACGACCCCGCTCCGCGACGATCGTGATTACGAAGGATGACGGCGGCCGTATCGGAACCTGATACCCAAAACCATAAGTAGGGCCAACATCGTCGATTCGTCGACGACTTTGCGGGGCGATGCTGGGGGGCTGGCACTCGCCCCAATTTTTTTGCGGCGGCCGCTTTAGCATGTCAGATGTTGCTGACACTAATCTGTCATCTATGCGATATAGTCTGTCCGGATATACAGAACTACCGACTTATCGAATTTCCATGCCCATCGCCAGCACGTCCACGCCTTCCCCAGCGGTTGCCAGCCATTTCAACCCGGATTTACCTCGGGACGGAGTGTCTTTCCAGCACGCGCTAAGCGCATTCCACGCCCTTTCTCAGCCAACGCGGCTCGAGATTTTTCGCCTTTTGATGGCGCGCGAGCCGGAAGGGGTGCCTGCGGGCGCCATCGCGGAAATGGTGGAGGGCCCCCACAACACGGTGTCGCAGCATCTGTCGGTGCTTGCCCGCGCGGGCTTGATCTGGGGAGACCGCCAGGGGCGAAGCATCATATATCGTGCCGACGTAGGCGTCATGGGCTCGTTGATGTCGTTCATGTTGACCGATTGCTGCCATGGCCACCCCGAGGCGTGCGCGCCGGTCATCGCTGCGCTGGCGGGTCACTGCGACTGCGACATCATCCCGAATAAGAAGCCGCTTCGTGGCGCCAAGAAAAATGCTGGCGCCTCGGCGGCTACCTAGCCGCCGATGTAGCTCATCTCGATCTTGTGTTGGCGTGGTTGTGACGTTCGAACCTCTGAGTATCGATCGTTGCGGGATCGCCACCGCTCAGCCAAGCCGTTGATCAGCATTTGTGGATTCGACTCCGACCTCAATTGCAAACGTATGTCATCGCCTTGTTCGGCAAACAGACAGGTATAGAGCTTGCCGTCGGCCGAGAGCCTTGCCCTTGAGCAATCGCCGCAGAATGGGTGGCTGACGCTAGAAATCAAACCGATTTCTCCTTGACCGTCTTGGTAAGCCCAGCGGCGGGCGACTTCGCCGCGCACCGTAGGCGCCAAGGGTGTCAACGGGAAAACGGCATGTATTCTCTTTAGGACTTCGTCGGACGGCAGGACGGCCGAGGCATTCCAACCGTTGGTCGCACCGACATCCATGAATTCGATGAAGCGCAGCGCGTGCGCGGTTCCGCGAAAGCGCCGGGCCATCGGCAGGATCTGATCGTCATTCACACCACGGTGCACCACCATATTTATCTTGATGTGCGGGATGCCCGCAGCCTGGGCTGCGGCTATACCCGCCAATACATCATCCACGGAAGCAGTCGTGTCCGCGACCCGCGCAAAGATGGACGGCGAAAGCGCGTCAAGGCTGACGTTCAGACGCCGCAACCCGGCGGCGGCCAGCCCCCGGGCCTTGCGTGCCAATAAAGACCCGTTGGTGGTCATGGCCAGATCAATCGGCGCGCCGGACGGCGTACGCAACGCCGCCAGTCGCGCAATAAGATGCTCCACGTCTTTGCGCAGCAGCGGTTCACCCCCGCTGACCCTGACCTTACGTACGCCCAGGCTGATGAAGGCGCTTGCGACTCTCTCAATCTCATCAAAAGTCAGCAGCTCTTCGCGGCGCAGGAATGAATGATCCGCGCCGAACTGATCTCGGGGCATACAGTAGGTGCAACGAAAATTGCACTGGTCTATGACCGAAATGCGCAAGTCATGCAGAGGCCGACCGTGCCGGTCTTCGGGCGGGCCGTCCATGCCTGACGAGGCGGTCGATGTTGACCGTAGCGAAGGAGATTTGCGGCGATCCAAAAGTGGAGCTTCGATCATGTTCTGCGTCAGCCTGGCGCGCCGGCAAGTATCCAGTCGACGACCTTTTTCGCGTCCTCGGCTGAAATTCCGGGGTTCGGCGGCATCGGCACAGGTCCCCAGGTGCCCGCACTGCCATTCTTGATTTTCCCTAGCAGCAGGGCAGCGGCGCCGGGTTCGTCCTTGAACTTGGCGCCCACGTCCTTGTATGAGGGGCCGACGACCTTGCGGTCAACCGCGTGGCACGCCAGGCAATTGTTCTTGGTCAAGATCGCTTGGATTGTGGCGTCCGGGGCCGCAACACAGGTCAGGCTGGCGGATGCCAACCCAACCGACACGAACAGCTTGGTGATACGCATGAGGGGCAATGCTCCTTTTGTTGAAAATCAGCCCAGGGTGAATCGGCGGCTCTTGAAACTGATGGTGTTCCGGAACTCCTCGACGGAGCCAACTTTCCGGATATTCCCCCAGGTGCCTTTGTAGTAAGGAATGATGTTGCGGTCGGTCCATTCGGTCGTGACGTCGCCTTGGATTCCGTTGACGTAGCCGAACATCATGAACGTCTGGCCGCGCTTTATTTCAGGCACCGGGTACACCATCGCGTAGGTGGAGCCGTAGTCGTTGTAGACCTCGACCACGTCTGAAGCCTCCACGCCTAGGTCCTGGCAATCGGCAGGGTTGATCTCGATGTACGCCATCGGATAACGGTCTTGCGCAAAGCTGTTGTACTGATCGTGATAGGCCGTTTGCCAGATCTCGTTATTGCGGCCGTTGTTCAACCAGAACTTGTATATCTTCTTTTGGGCGACCACGGGCTCGGGCAGGCCTTTCCACTGCGCCGGCTTGAAGTGAGCTTTTCCGTCGGCGGTGTCGAACTTACCGTCCGTGTAGAGCATTTCGGTGCCTTTGAGCTTCCCATCCGCGTAGGCCTGAACGGGTAACTGAACGCCGTTATTGCCGGCGGCGAGCAACCGTTCGTACGTGACCAGGTGACCGGTATCGCCGCCTTGGCTGTCAATCTTCGGCGCGTCCTTCTGGCCCGCCCGACGAAACCCATCATTGAACGCATCCTCTTCCGTCTTCCAGTCGAATCCGGCGAAACGTTGCGCCATCTTGCTGTTGCCTTCCTTCTCGTACATGGCTTTCAGCGTGTTGGCGATTCGCGCGGCGATCAGGCAGTCCGCTTGCGCTTCCCCGGGCGGGTCCGTGAACTTTTGCGACAGGCGAATGCGCCGCTCGCCATTCATGGACGTCAGGTTCGTTTCGCCCGGGTGCGCCGCTGGAAGCAGCAGATGGGCAGCCTCGGCCAGTTTGGTTGGATAGAGATTGATGCTTGCAACAAACAATCCGCCTCGTTGCGTGGCCGCATAGATGATGTCGACCATCTCTTCGGTTGAAGCGCCGCGCGCTTTCTGCATGGCTTCCTTCACGATGGCGGATCGCTTGAGCACCGCCTCTCGGAGCGCTTGCGCGTTATTGCTGGTCTGGAAGTTGTTGGACCCCCACCAGGTCATCATCCTGCCCTTGCCTTTGATGAGTTCCTGGTCAATGTAGATTTTCTTGTCGCCAGGGTAGGGGGGCCTGGCATAACCCTCTTGGTGCCCACCCATGCGTACACATCCGGTGCCACGGCGCCCCACGTTGTGCGTGGCGATGACCAGATCCAGCAACGCCGACTGAATGACGTAGTTGTCGTTGCCCCAGATGATGCCTTTTTCGTAGGCATGCATGGTGCGCGGAAGCTGCCCTGTCTTCTTCGGCTTGTACGACCACTCCGCCGCCTTCTTCAGGTCGTCGACCGGTACGCCCGTGATCTTGCTGCATTCCTCCAGGGGCATGCGATTCGTGTTGACGGCCTCATCAAATCCCGCCGTGTGCGTCTTGATGAACGGCTTGTCCACCCAGCCCTGTTCAACTACGTAGGTGAACAGCCCGTTGAACAGCGCGATGTCAGTGCCAGGTTCGATCGCCAGATGCAGCACCCGATCTTTTCCGGCAATTTGGCGGGCGATCGCGATGGAAGGCGTGTCGCGAGGGTCCACGAAGACGATGCGGGTATCCGGGAGCTCTTCGCCTGCGAAGCGCGCCTTTTTCTTTTCGACCGTCTGCCCATACAGATTGGGGATCCAGTGATTCAGGAAGTAGTTGGTCTGGGATTCGTAAGGATTATTTCCAATCGACCACAGCACGTCGGCAAGCTCGGCGTCTTCGTAGGCATTGTTGAGCTCGCCGATGCCCATCTCGCGCGTAGCATGGCATTCCGAGTTGTAGGCTGGACGATTGTGGATACGGACCATTGGCGTCTGGAGCGCGGTGAACATCAGCTTGCCCGTGCCCCAGGTGTTTTCGAAGCCTCCGCCAGCCCCACCGTGGTCGAAACAGGAGAACACAATGCCCTCGGGGCCATCGGTATCCAGTACCTTCTTCAGCAGGCCGGCGTACAGTGCCAAGGCGTTGTCCCACGGAACGTCCACCCATTGGTCGGCGGCATACATGCGCGGCTGTTTCAGGCGCGCCTTGCCATCGCCATCGGGCGTGTACATATAGCTGGCCATCCGGCCGCCACGGGTCGAACTCAAGCCGCTGTTGACCACGCATTCCTTGTCCGGAACGATCATGATGTTGTGACGCGAGCCATCCCGCTGCGTGATTACGTTGGTCATCGCCGGGGTAAGCGTCAACGCGAAAGGCGGTAGCTGCTGACGAAAGTCCTGGCCCAGCGCATTCTCCTCGGGTGCCCGGCCTCCCTCGCTTTGCTCCGGCCATTTGTAAACGTGGTACCCACAGCCGACGATACAGAAGTGGCACGTCATATTCGTGCGCGCGGCATCCTTCGGCGGCAAGGTGATGCGGTCTTTGGGTGCGGACATGAGCGTCTCCCGACTTACAGAATGTTGGCCTGGCGGCCGTAGATCAAGCCTTCGACCCCAACCGCGGATATCGCGTCCGAACTGGCGTCATAGCGCAGCAGAATCCGTGGGAGGTTTTCGGTGGCTTGCCCGCAGATCATCTGGCCTGCCTTCTCGGCGTCAAACTCGCTGAAGTGGCACGGGCACTTGAACGTTTTTGTTTTGTTGTCGAAAACTGTGGGGCAGCCCATATGCGTGCACATCGTGCTGTACGCGACGATGTCGTGGTCAGGGCCAACGCCGCCGGGAACGGGATGCCCGAGCTTCACAGCGGTACACGGCGAGGCATTGTCGGGATAGGCGAACTGCAGGGGCGTGTCGGCCGTGAGCTTCTGCGCGACGGCGATGGACTTCACGGGGTAGGGCAGCGTGGTTCCTGTGTGCGGCGCCGTGGCCGGTTGGGCTTGGGCGGGCATGATCGGGATGAGTGTTGCGGCAGCAACAGCACCGCCCGTTCCGCTCAACTTGAGGAATCCGCGCCGGGTAAGGATTTGTGGCTCTGACATGTCGATATTTCCTATTGAAACGAAATGACGGCTTCAGTACTCTGTAGAGCGATAAGCAAAGGGCATGCCAAGTGTCTCTGGCACTGCCCTACACAGGAGGAGACCAAGACCATGGGCACAACGCGATGCCGGAGAGGTAACGTCCAGGCGCCCCAACAGGGGCTGGCGTTACCGTTCGGTAACCGCCGCAGCTTTCTCGCGGCCGGCGTAGCGTCTATCGCGGCCTGTACCTTGCCGCGCAACGCAGCGGCGTCCGCGCCGCTTCTGTTAGGCACGACCGCGGTGTTCCTGGACGACCAGCTCCAACTGCTGGATATCTGGCGGGCCGATCTTCAAGCAGCGCTTAAGCAGGACATTCAGTTCGTCCAACGACGCAGCTACGGGGAAATCGTGGACCTGCTGTTGCGCGGCCAGATCGACGCGGCATGGATCTGTGGCTACCCCTACGTCTTGAACGCCGATAAGCTCAAGCTGCTGGTGGTGCCGCAGTACCAAGGCAAACCGCAGTACCGGTCGTACCTGATCGTGCCCAAGGAGGACCGAAGCACGGCAAGAATTGCAGGCTTGCGCGAACGGGTCTTCGCCTACAGCGACCCACTTTCTAATTCCGGCTTTCTGGTGCCTCGGACGGAACTGCTTGCCGAGCATCAGGACCCGCTACGGTTTTTCAGCAAGGCTTTCTTCACCTTTGCGCACAGCAAAGTTGTGGAGGCGGTCGCGGCGGGGCTGGCCAGCGGCGGGGCGGTCGATGGATACGTCTGGGACAGCATTGCGTCGCAACATGGCGCGCGCGCCGCCGGCACCCGCGTCGCATGGCGATCCCCGGAATATGGGTTTCCGCCCATCGTGGTCGGCGAGCATGTTGCCGACGACACCGCGCTTGCGCTGCGCGATGCTTTGCTCCAGATGCACGCGCGTTCGGATGGCCGCTTGATACTCAAGCGCCTATTCCTCGATCGGTTTGTTGAGGGGGCCGATAGCCTGTACGACGGTATCCGTGGGTTGGTGCGCACGTCAGCGGGCGAAAACCCGGCACGAGATTCTGCATGAAGTCAGCCCGTTGGAACCCCTGGTCCAGAATCAGCTATCGCTACAAGGTGCCGTTGGCCTTGGCCGCCGCGATCGTGGTAACGGAACTGGTGGTTACCGCGACGCTGATGCGAACCGCTTACGTCGGCATGCTGCGAGACACGCGGCAAAGCGCGATGGCGTTAACGCAGGTTTTATCCTTGTCGGTGCGCGAACCCTTGATGCGTGACGATCTGTGGCGGGTCTACGAGGCGTTGCGCATACCGCTCACGGCAGGAGATGGCGCCCCAGGCTTGCGGTCGATCATTGTGCTGGACCCCAGCTTGCATGTGTATGCGTCATCCGATCCGCATCGCTATCCGGTGCTGACGCCCGGCGCCGGTTTGCCCACCGAGCTGGCTGCTGCGGCGCAAACCCTGCGTGACGATCCGCGCACCTTTGTATTCAATACCCCCGATAGCCTGGACGCCACGTTGGCAGTCGCCGGCGCCGCAGTTGTGTCTGAAGATGCGGGATTGGCTGGATACGTGCTGGCGTCTTACGACGCTAGCATCTGGCGCCAGCGCCTGTACGACCTGGTCAGCCAGGTGCTGCTGGTCAGTATTCCCGGGCTGCTGTTGCTACTGGCGCTGGGCTGGTTATGGGGAAACCGCATTGCACGGCCGCTCCTGTCTTTGGCCCAGGCGACTCAGCGTGTCGGGCGCGAACCGGCGGCCAACATCGGACTTTCCTTGCGCAAGGAAGGAAGCGACGAAATCGCGGTGTTGGGGCGCAGCTTTGCATCCATGCTGACGCAACTGGAACGACAGGAAGCGCTTGAACAGGAAATCATTGCCGCCGAACGGCTGGCAGCGGTAGGCCTAGTGGCTGCCGGGGTCGCGCACGAGATCAATAACCCGCTTGGCGGCATGCTCAACGCGTTGGATACCTTGGAAAAGCACGGTTCCTACGATGAATTAACCCAAAGAACAGTCGGCCTGACGCGACGGGGCTTGATGCAGATTCGGCATACGGTCGGTGCCTTGCTGGTGGAGGCGCGCCTGGATTCGGCCTTCATGCACACCACGGATTGGCAGGATCTGCGCTTGCTGATCGAGCCCGAATTATCGGAGAAGAACGCCTCGTTGCTGTGGGACGTCACCACCCGGGACGAATTGCCGCTGCCCGCGCATCTGGTGCGCCAGTTGGTCTTGAACCTGCTCATCAACGCAAAGAACGCCGTGGAACGCGGCGGTAGCGTCAGTTGCACCGTGACCGGAACCGCCGACCGCCTTTCAGTAGAAATTGCAAATTCCGGGCAGCACATTCCACACGATGTGCTGCCCCATTTGTTTGAGCCTTACCGGGTGGATGCCCGGGGAGCGGGGCGGGCAGAGGGCCGCTCCCGCGGACTGGGCCTGTGGGTGACTTACCAAATCGTCACGCAATTGCAAGGCACGATCGAAGTGATAAGCGAAGAAGGCTACACCGCCTTCACCATCACACTGCCTTGCGCCGCACCCATTGAAAAAACGAACTTGGAGCTGACGCCGTGATACAGCCATATGTCTGTTTGATCGAAGACGACGCCATCATGGGCGAATCCATTGTGGAAAGGTTTCGTCTGGAGGGAATCCGTGCCGACTGGTTTTCCAAGGGGTATGAGGCAAGGGAGGCCATCCACGCCAATGCCTATGGCGTGGTGATCAGCGATGTCCGCCTGCCAGACCTGGATGGCGACGAACTTTATCTACAGTTGGTGGCGCAGGGCGGTACATTGCCACCGTTCATCCTGATGACCGCCTATGCCACGGTGGAAAGGGCCGTGGATTTGCTGAAGCTCGGCGTCAAGGACTACGTGACCAAGCCTTTTGACATCGCGACGCTGATCCAGACCGTGCGCGATGTTGTCCCGGCGCAGGCCTCGCCGGAAAGCGATACGGAACTAGGGGTGTCGCAGGCGGCCCAGAATCTACGCCGCATGGTGCCCCGGCTGGCGGGCCGTGCGTCGGCCGTCCTGTTGGTTGGAGAGTCAGGGGTTGGCAAAGAGGTATTGGCACGACTGATCCACAGCCAGGCGGGGCCGGACCTTACCGCGCGGCCGTTCGTAGCCGTGAACTGCGGCGCCATTGCCTCCACCATCGCCGAAGCGGAATTCTTCGGCTATGAAAAGGGGGCTTATACCGGTGCGGACAAGCTACGCAAGGGTTACTTCGAACAAGCCGACGGCGGCACGCTGTTCCTGGATGAAGTCGGAGAGCTATCGCCGGCGCTGCAAGGCGCGCTGTTGCGTGCGATACAGGAAAAGCGTGTCCGCCGACTGGGCGCCGAACACGACACCCACACCAAGTTCGACCTGGTCTGCGCCACCAACCGAAACCTGGCCGAGATGGTCAGCGCCAAGTTGTTCAGGGAAGACCTTTACTACCGGATCAACACCGTCACCCTTGAGGTAAAGCCGCTGCGCGATCGGCCTGAAGACATCCTCTGGCTGGCCAAACGGTTTGCCACCAGCATTGCCGAGCGCCTGGGAGAGCCTGCAAAAACCCTGCACCCGTTGTCACTGGCCAAGATGCAGGCGTACCCCTGGCCGGGCAATATCCGCGAATTGCATAACCGGATCGAACGCGCCTGTCTGGTAAGCCAGTCCAGCGTCTTGTTGCCGGGGGACATCTTTCCTGAAGGTCCGGACGGCGACCATTTTCACGATGAGCCGCAAGGTGGGGAAGAGGCCACGCTCAACGCCTACCAACAGATCTGTGAGCGGCTGTACATCGAAGAGGTGTTGCGCCGGCACGGCGGCCGCATTCAAGAAACGGCCGACGTCTTGAGCATATCCAGGAAGAACCTGTGGCAAAAAATGAAGCGCTACGGTATTGACCTGAAGCGCCAAAGCGAATAACGTTGGCACCAACAACTAATTTAGCCACCAAGAATGAATTCAACAAGAACACGTCTGGCCAGTCGGGACGCCGAAGCGCTCTATGAAGCGGTGAACCAGCTGATCAGGGTCCATCAATTCCGCGATCGCGATCGCATTTGTTGCTATGACGTGTCCGTGGCGCAGTGCTATGCCTTGGAAACCCTGGTCAAGCAAGGGCCGCTGCGGTTGCAGGCGCTTGCGCTGGTGATGTTCCTGGACAAGAGCACGGCCAGCCGAATTGTTGATTCGCTGGAACGCAAGGGCTACGTCACAAGGATCGAAGATGCCGCCGACCGCCGGGCGGTGCAGCTTGAGCCGACCGCGGCGGGGCGCAAGCTGTATCAGACCATTCGGGCGGATCTGGTTGCCGAAGAATTTGCCATGATCGAACACATGAAGCCCGAGGTCCTGGAGGCATCGCTTGATCTGCTGCGGCAGTTGACGCGCGCCGCACAAGCACGTTGTGGCGTCGCCTCGACGTGTGCCGTGGAGTTTGAGCCGTAGAGTCCAAGCCGTAGAAATTGCGGCTTTTTTTTAAGCAAATAGTTGGTAGTACCAATTAAATACGGCTTCGGCCGTGTCCCAACCCCATGAAGAGAGGTACCTGGAATGCGCATCAATGACCACCCCGTCGCAATCATCGGAGCCGGCCCCGTCGGGCTGAGCGCCGCCGCTCATCTGCTGGACAGAGGCATACCCTTCGTCGTATTCGAAGCAGGGGACCAGTCGGGCGCAAGCCTGAACCAGTGGGGACATGTACGGATGTTCTCTCCGTGGGGCTACAACATCGACAAGAAGGCCGGCGAGTTGCTCGCGCAGTCAGGTTGGGTTGCCCCGCCCAGTGACGCTTATCCCACCGGACGCGAATTGCTGGCGCAGTATTTGCAGCCCTTGTCGGAATTGGCGCCGATCAAGCGTTGCCTGAAGACCCATCACCGCGTGATGGCGGTCAGCCGCGTTGGGCACGATGTCATGAGAAGCCAGGATCGCGCTGCCGCACCGTTCCTGCTGCGGGTCAGCGGACCCGATGGCGAGCGGGATGTCCGGGCACGGGCAGTTATCGATGCCTCTGGCACCTGGAACACACCAAACTGGATGGGCGCGCATGGCATCCCGGCCTTGGGAGAAGAGCGGTTCGCGGCCCAGATCGCCTATGGCATTCCCGACATTCTGGGAGACGCCCGGCAGCGATACGCCAATCGTCGAGTGTTGGTGATTGGCGGGGGCCATTCCGCCTTCAATGCGCTTCAGGACCTAGTGGAACTGGCCAGCATTGAACCTGGTACACGGGTTTATTGGGCGATCCGCGGGGCTTCGACCGATCGGCTTTTCGGAGGCGGAGAGAATGACCAGCTTGAGGAGCGCGGTAGGTTGGGAACGACAGTCAAAAAGCTTCTGGACGAGGGAAGGATAGTGCTTTTCACCGGTGTCGACGTTGACCGCGTGAGCGATTCCGACGAGGGCTTGACGGTTCACAGTGGCGTCAAGGCGCTTGCCCCCGTCGACGAGATTGTCGTCGCAACGGGATTTCGTCCCGACCTTCGGTTGATGGCGGAGCTTAGGCTCGAACTCGATCCTGCAACGCAAAGCCCTATTCGCTTGGCTCCAATGATCGACCCGAATGTGCATAGTTGCGGGACAGTTCGGCCCCATGGCGCCTCGGAACTGGGGCATCCCGACGAGGGGGTGTTCGTCGTTGGAATGAAAAGCTACGGGCGTGCGCCTACGTTTCTAATGCTGACAGGCTATGAACAGGTCCGATCTGTTGTGGCCGCACTAGCCGGCGACTTGGAAGCTGCAAAACGAGTGGAGCTTGTGCTTCCTGAGACCGGTGTGTGTAACACGCAAGTTCGTCGTGCAAGCGCTGAAGCAAAGTGCTGCACCTAATCTGCAATTGTCATCGGAGGGCGCAGGCGGAGGTTCAATCTGCGACCCCGCTGCCGATGAAGACGGTCCACGTCGACGAGGTGGTTTTAAGGAAGGATCAGGATGGCCACATCTGCGCGCCCTAAAAGCTCTTTGCACGGGACTCCCAGAATGGCGTTCTTGAGGCCGCCGCAGTGCGAATTGCCTGCGACGATTAGGTCGGCGTCCATCTCACGCCCGAATGCCAAAAGAGACTCAATAGAATCGCCCGCAAGGATATGAAGACGCGGCTGCAATTCGCGTTCTCGAGCTGCGGACAAGAGCGTAGCCCACTCGGTCCCAATCTGCTTATGCACATCAGCGAGGAATGACTCCTCGGATTCGCTCAAAAGCTCATCCAGCTTTGGGCGCACTGCGAGGAACGTCAATGCAGCATGGTTGGCTTGTGCCAAGTCCAAGAGCGCCACCAACGATGGCCGACTCAGGTGTGCGAGGTCGAAATCCACCAGAATGCGCGTAAACATCATCTTCACCCATGAGGCCAGGCAACGTGATTCGCCGGCGTCCCTCAGGCTGATCGGAACGTCGATAGGCTGGATAACCGGTCCGGTCCCACCCGCATTTCTTGAAAAGAACGGAAGCTATTCCGTATGTCCAGGTATATGGAAATAAAGTCCGTTCGTCAAGTTGATGAAGATAAGGAGAGGAGGGCGTAAACCTTATTGGGTCTCCGTCTCATGCGTCATCGCTTCACGAGCCAGGCGTGCGATCTCCTCGGCCATGCCCTTGCGCTCGCTATATCGGTCCGTGAGATAGTCACTTCGGTCCCGCACCAGCAGTGTGAATTTATAGAGTTCTTCCATGACATCCACCACCCGGTCGTAGTAGGGCGAAGGCTTCATGCGGCCGGCTTCGTCAAACTCCTGAAACGCCTTGGCGACTGAGGACTGGTTCGGGATGGTTACCATGCGCATCCAGCGGCCCAGCACGCGCAAGGCGTTTACCGCGTTGAAGGATTGGGACCCCCCCGAAACCTGCATAACCGCAAGCGTGCGGCCCTGTGTCGGCCGCACACTACCCGTCTCCAGCGGCAACCAGTCGATCTGACTCTTGAACACACCCGTAAGCGTGCCGTGCCGCTCGGGGCTGCACCATACCTGCCCCTCGGACCACAGGGATAGTGCACGCAATTCAGCCACTTTTGGATGGTCCGCGGGAACACTATCGGGCAAAGGCAAGCCGCTCGGATCGAAAATCCGGGTCTCGGCGCCGAGCCGCGTCAAAATCCGCGCCGCCTCTTCAGTGAGCAACCGACTGTACGAGCGTTCACGCAGGGAACCGTACAGCAGCAGTATGCGGGGCGGATGCGTCGCGCCGGCCGTCAGCGACAGCTTGTCGTGCGTGGGGACGTCCAGCAAAGAGTCATCCAGGCTCGGAAGATCGAGGTCAGAGGGTGAAGAATACGTCGTCATTGCAATACACTCACTCGGGCAAAAATTGTAGTTTTGGGCGGCTGAGCCACGCTGCCAGCCAGAAGCTTGCGGCCAGTAATAACGCCACCACCAAGATTGAGACAAGCACTCCGTCGTAGGAGGATCCAATGGCCCAAAGGGCCGCGGCGCCCACCGGGGCGGCGGCGCGCGCAAATGTCATCGGCACGGTCAGGAGCCCGTTGATGGCTCCGTAGGCATGTCGGCTCAACATTTCAGGCACAACCATGCCACGAACGATCGTGAATATGCCGTTGGCTCCGCCGTAAACCACGCAGATTGCCGCGACGACAATGAAGTCCGTGTGCAAGTAGGCAAGGGCGCCAAAGGCGAGCGGGAAGACCGTCACCACCGCTGTACCCACCATTCGCATGGAGGCGCGTGCCGCGAAAATGCTTACGACGATTCGGCCCGCCACTTGGGCGGGGCCGATCAAAGCGATGGCTTGAACAACCGAAGCGGTGTCGATGCCTCGCTCGCGCAGTAAGGGGTACATATGGAACGTAAAGGCAGAGAACATGGCCGCGTATGCTGTCAGCGACAACAGCAGCGCCCAGAAAACAGGCCGACGCAGCGCTTCCTGAACAGCTAGGCGATTTCTTTCGCGCTGTTCACCAGGATTGACGTTGTCGGTCGGCCTGGCATCTCGGGCAGGCTGAATAAAGAGCAGGTAGGCGCCGGTGCAGATGATTGCGTTGACCGCAGCTAGTGCGATCAATGCTTCACGCCAGCCCCATAGATTCAACAGCCATTGCACCAGCGGGATAAAGACAGTACTGGCAAAGCCACCCCATAGCGTCAGAGCGGTAATGCCCGCCCGTGAATGACCCGGACCCACGCGGCGCGCGATCACGGCGAAGGCCGGCTCGTAAAGCGTGGCTGCTTGCAACGCGCCCAGGGCTGCGACAAGGACGTAGAAAGCCGGCAGGGACGTCACTTGAGACCAAAGCAACAGCAACCCTCCCGCGAGCAGTGAGGAAAGGCCCATTACCCAACGACCGTGTCCACGATCAACCGCAACACCCACCGGATATGCGGCCAACGCGGCGAGGATCAGCCCGAGCGTGGCAGCGCCATAGAGGTCGGGTTTGCTCCAGCCAAGCTCTTTGCCCATCGCCTCGGCAATCAACGGAAAGCTATAGTAGAGCGATCCCCAGGAACAGATCTGACCTATCCCCAATGCTGTGACCAATCCGTGCGCCTTGTCGGATGGATGCACAGTGTCCGCGGCTGTCGAAGGACTTGGCATGGTTTAGCGCACGCGCTTTCCGCTGTCGTCGATGACCACTTCGCCATCTTCTTTGGTGAACGGGCCGCGCTGGGGAGCCTCGAGGATGTCCAATACCTCCTCGGAAGGTCGGCACAGGCGAACACCCGAAGGAGTCACGACAAACGGGCGGTTGATCAGAATGGGATGCGCCAGCATGGCGTCGATCAACGCATCATCGCTTAAGGATGCGTCGTCCAGCCCAAGCTCGAGATACGGCGTCCCCTTCTGGCGAATAGCGTCACGAACGGTCAAACCTGCTTGGGCGATCAGATCAACGAGGGTGTCGCGATCCGGCGGCGTTTGTAGATATTCGATAACTTGCGGTTCGATCCCCGCGTTGCGTATCAGCGCTAGCGTGTTCCGGGAGGTTCCGCATTGGGGATTGTGGTAGATGGTAACGGTGCTCATATGTGTGATCAGGAGGTGAGAGAAAATGCGGTTTCAACAAAAGCGGCCACTTCGGCCGCAGTGGATTTGGCGGTTCGCATGACGCCAATGAGGGTGGCGGACGCAAAACCCGTCCATTCGCCATAACCGACGAGCCACAGGCCTGGAACATCGGCAGCCTGCGTGCCAGAAACTCGAACTTTGCCATCGGGGTCGAGGATGCCTAGTGCGGCGAGATGCGCCAATGCAGGCCGGAATCCGGTGCACCACACGACAGCGCCGACCACTGACGAAGAACCGTCGGCCCACACGACGCCATCGCACGTAAAGCGCGAGAATGGGCGAACCGATTGCAGTACTCCGCGCTCGCGCGCCTTGCGCACGGGTGGGACCATGACCACATCGCCAAATCCGCCTGGAAGGTCTTCGGGTTGTTTGCCCGACTGCATCGCCTGCCAACGCGCGGTAGCGCGTTCAAATAGAACCCGTCCATCAACGTCATCCGGCAAGAACAGCGGTTCGGTGGACGTTACCCACGTGGTTTGGGCAACCTCGGAAAGCTCTGCGAGAATCTGTGCTCCGGAATTACCGCCGCCAACGACCAACACGCGCTTGCCCGCGTAAGGGGCTGGCGACTGGTAGTGCGCGGAATGGACCTGTTCGCCACGAAAGACGTCCCGGTCGTCGTACGGTGGAATGAATGGAGCGCTCCAGGTGCCTGTGGCGCTGATTACGGCCTTGGCATGCCAAGCGCCCTTGTCAGTATCGACGAAGAATCCTGACTCCCGCTTGCTGATGGACGCAACCGCTACAGGCCGCTCCACCTTGAAGCGGTATCGTTGTTCATAGCGCGCGAGGTATTCAATAACCTGATCTCGCGCCGGGTAACCTTGTGTCGGGGGCATAGGCCAGCCGGGCAGGGAGCTCCACTGTACGGGTGAGAACAGGTGCAACGATTCCCATCCGTGCCGCCATGCTCCGCCCGGACCCGCGCCAGCGTCCAGAAGAATCACCTTTAAAGCGGTACGCCTGAGGAAGTAGGCAACGGCGAGGGCACTCTGGCCACCCCCAACAATGACCACATCCGCATGGCGGTCAGGAGCGACCTCGGACATCAGGCGGCCCCCAGAGTTTCGGAGGAAGAGGGCGCTGGAATTCCGCTGCAGCATTCCGCAGTGAGATAGCTCACTAACTCGTTCATCAAATCGATATTCGCGCGGTAGCGCATGTACCGCCCCTCTTGCTCTACGGTAAGTAGACCTGATTGCGTTAGCGCCTTTAGATGAAACGAAAGATTAGTGGGCGGCAGGTTTAATTCCGCCGCGATCTCCCCGGCAACACAGCCGACTGGAGCGGCGCGCACGAGAAGACGGAATATGTCCAAGCGAACGCCGGAGGCAAGAGATTCGAAAACGCTCACAGCAGTGTTTTTATCCATTCGTCAATACTACAACAATAATTGAAACGTTGAGAAGATAAATTTAGACTGTCATCGAATCGTCATGTGACAAGCACAATATGTCGTTAAATCAAGACATATGGACTTTATATGGAAACCCTCGATTGGCCCTCAGGGCGCCCTCAAGCCATGGTCTCAGCGCTCGCCTCTCCAATCGCCTCGGCAACGAATGCAGCGGAAGCTGTCTCGGTGTTCACTGCGCTGAGCCACTCGACGCGCTTGGCCATTTTCCGGATGTTGATACGCCAGGAGCCGCGCGGAATGGATGCGGCGAAGATAGCCGCCGTCGTCGGCGGGCCGCGCAGCACGGTGTCGCAACACTTGGCTGGGCTTGCGAGAGCTGGTCTGATCGTCGGCAGTAGAACAGGCGAGGTCGTTCGCTATCGTGCGCGGCTCGGAGGCATCTACGGGCTACTTGAATTCATCCTGGAAGACTGCTGCGCGACGCATGCGTGTGGCTGCTTGCCTGACGACGCCGAGCTTGTCATTGGCACGTCGGGACGGGGCAGGCAGGAATTGGAAACTGTCATAAACCGTTAATGAATTTGATTCATTATTTCCATAAATCACGACAGACAGAGATGTTGTGATCAGGGAGTCAAACGGACTTCCTCAATGCACCCTCAAGTGGAGAATAAGCATGTTTGCACAGGCCAAAAGATACGCTGCCGGATTGGGCATTTCCTTCGCACTCGGCATGGTTTCAGCCCAGGCCGCGGATATCACGGGCGCCGGATCGACGTTCGTCTACCCGATCCTGTCGAAGTGGTCCGACACTTACAACACCAAGACGGGCAACAAGATCAACTACCAATCGATCGGTTCGGGCGGCGGTATCGCGCAGATCAAGGCCGGTACGGTCGACTTCGGCGCGTCTGACAAGCCCTTGCCCCCCAAGGAACTCGCAGAGGCCGGTTTGGGCCAGTTCCCGGTGGTCATCGGCGGCGTGGTTCCCGTCGTTAACATCGCCGGCATCGAGCCGGGCAAGCTGCGCTTCACCGGTCCCTTGCTCGCTGATATCTATCTGGGCAAGATCGAAAAATGGAATGACAAAGCAATCGCCGATCTGAACCCGGGGATGAAACTGCCCGACGCAAAGATCACGGTGGTGCATCGTTCGGACGGCTCGGGCACGACCTTCAACTGGGTCAACTACCTGTCCAAGATCAGCCCGGAATGGCAGACCAAGGTGGGTGAGGGCACGTCCGTACGGTGGCCCGTTGGTGTGGGCGGCAAGGGCAACGAAGGCGTCGCCGCATACGTGAAGCAGATCAAGAATTCGATCGGTTACGTAGAACTGGCGTACGCGCTGCAGAACGAGATGTCTTACGCGGCAGTCAAGAACTCGGACGGAAAGTTCGTCGTGCCCAGTGACAAGACGTTCCAATCCGCAGCCGCGCACGCCGACTGGAAGAACTCGCAGGATTTCCATCTGGTGATCACCAACGCGCCGGGTGACGACGCCTGGCCCATCGCGGCAACGGTGTTTGTCATGATGTACAAGCAGCCCAAGGACGCAGCGCGTACGGTCGCCACGCTGGACTTCTTTAAGTGGGCCCTGGAAAACGGCCAGCACGAAGCCGAGGCATTGGACTACGTGCCGCTGCCCAAGGAGCTGGTTGCCCAGATCGAAAGCTACTGGGCCGCGCAGATCAAGCGTTGATCCCAGGAGTCGGTCTCGCCCGGCAGCGCTTGCAGGATCGGCGCCGCCGGGCGAGACCGACAGCCAATTGGCTGCGTTCTTACAGGTTGACGTAAATGTCGAATAATCCGGGTTTTAACCCCGCGCTGGATTTCCAGGCCGAGGAGTCGCGATCGCGCCGCGATGCGTCTTCGGACAAGGTCTTTCGCCGCATTGTTGCCGTAGCCGGCATTTTTGTATTGGTGTCGCTGAGCGGGGCCGCGCTGTCCATGCTGTGGGGAGGCAGGCTCGCCTTCAGCACCTTTGGGTTCGAATTTCTCTGGTCCAGTGATTGGGATGCGGTCAATCACAAGTTTGGCGCGTTGGTGCCGATCTACGGAACCTTGGTGACGGCGTTCATTGCCATGCTGATCGCGGTACCGGTCAGCTTCGGTATTGCGTACTACCTGACTGAAGTCGCGCCCAAGTGGCTGCGCCAGCCGGTAGCGTCGGCGATAGAACTGCTGGCGGGCATCCCGTCCATCATCTACGGCATGTGGGGCCTCTTCGTCTTCGTGCCGGTGATGGCTGAATACGTCAATCCGTGGCTTGACGAACACATCGGCGCGCTTCCCTTCATCGGCGTGCTTTTTTCCGGCCCGCCTCTGGGCATGGGCATGCTGACGGCCGGCATCGTGCTGGCCATCATGGTGGTGCCGTTCATCACATCCGTCATGCGCGAAGTGTTTTTGACGGTGCCCCGCCCGTTGAAAGAGTCCGCCTACGCCCTGGGTTCCACCACCTGGGAAGTCGTCTGGAACATCGTCTTGCCGCACACGCGCTCGGCGGTGATCGGCGGCGTATTCCTGGGGTTGGGCAGGGCGCTGGGCGAAACCATGGCGGTGACCTTTGTATTAGGTAACGCGCATCGGCTGACGCCCTCGTTGCTGGAGCCGGGCAATTCCATTGCGGCCACCATCGCCAATGAGTTCACCGAGGCCGACTCCGACATCTACCTGTCGTCGTTGATCGCCCTGGGTTTCCTGCTGTTTGTCGTGACCTTTGTTGTCCTGGCCATTGCCAAACTGATGCTCAACCGCCTCAATCGTCAGGAGGGAAGGCAATGACCCCGCAAGGCCTGCGTCTGCAACGCATGCGTACCGCGCGAAATCTGGTGTCGGTAGCGCTGTCGATGGCTGCGACCCTGTTTGGGCTGTTCTGGTTGATCTGGATCCTGTGGACCACGGCAACCAAGGGCTTCGCGGCGCTTAAATGGGACCTGATCTTCAAGATGACGCCGCCGCCGGGCGCCGATGGGGGCTTGGCCAACGCCTTGTTCGGCAGCCTGTTGATGAGTGTGGTCGCGATTCTGCTCGGTACCCCCATCGGGATTGCGGCCGGAACGTACCTGGCAGAATACGTGAACCGCCATCGGATCGGCGCGGTGATCCGCTTCGTGAACGACATTCTGCTTTCTGCGCCTTCCATCGTGTTGGGCCTGTTCGTCTACGAACTGGTCGTCCGGCAAATGGGGCATTTCTCCGGCTGGGCGGGCGCCATCGCGTTGGCGTTCATCGTGCTGCCGGTTGTGGTCCGTACCACCGACGAAATGCTGCAACTGGTTCCCAGCCAAATGCGCGAAGCGGCGTTGGCTTTGGGGGTGCCCCAATGGAAAGTGACGGTTCAGGTGTTGTTCCGGGCCGCGTTGCCGGGCATCACGACCGGCGTGTTGTTGGCCTTGGCGCGCATCAGTGGTGAAACCGCGCCCTTGCTCTTTACGGCGTTGAACAACCAATACTGGAACGCGGACCTGAGCGCGCCGATGGCCAGCGTGCCCGCCGTCATCTTCCAATATGCAATGAGCCCCTACGAAAGCTGGCATGCGCTGGCCTGGGCCGGCGCCTTCGTCGTCACGATGTTCGTACTGCTCCTGAGCCTGCTCTCCCGCGCTATCTTGTCACGCAACAAGGTGAATCATGACTGAATTTGCTTTCCCGTCATCGGTATTGAACTCCTCGGCGGCCGGGGCCATTGCGGCCCGCAGCGCCACCTTGGACAATCCGGCCATCGCGACGCAGCCGAAAGTGGTGACTCGCGACCTGTGCTTCTATTACAAGGGTGTCCAGGCGCTGAACAACGTCAATATCGAACTGGCTTCCAATCGCGTTACCGCGCTGATCGGCCCGTCCGGCTGCGGCAAATCGACCCTCTTGCGTGTCTTTAATCGTATCTACGCGATTTATCCAGGGTTGGAAGCGCGCGGCGAGGTCTTGCTGGACAACCAGAACATTCTGGACCCCGAGTATTCGATCAACCGCTTGCGTAGCAAGGTGGGGATGGTGTTCCAGAAGCCGGTCCCGTTTCCGATGTCGATCTACGACAACGTTGCCTACGCCATCCGGCACTACGACCGCTTACCCAAGGCCGAGATGGACGTCAGGGTGGAAGCGGCATTGCGCAACGCCGCGCTCTGGGACGAGGTCAAGGACAAGCTGGAGCAGAACGCGCTGGGGCTGTCGGGCGGCCAGCAACAGCGGCTATGCATCGCCCGCGCAATTGCCCTGAGCCCCGACGTGTTGCTGCTGGATGAACCGACTTCCGCACTGGACCCGATCTCCACCGCAAAGATCGAACAGCTGATTGCCGAGCTGAAGAAGGACTACACCGTCCTGATCGTGACGCACAACATGCAACAGGCTGCGCGTTGTTCTGACTACACCGGGTTCATGTGCGCCGGCGAACTGGTCGAGATGGGCCGGACCGACGACCTGTTCACCAAACCGAAGCGTGAACAAACTTCCGACTACATCACCGGCCGCTTCGGCTAGCCATCACCCGCGACCCTAAATCAGGGTTTACAGTCTTCCACTATTCCACGATAATCGAAAAATGGAAATGAAAGATGCTGTCAAAGCCCTCGCCGCGATCGGACACGAATCGCGCCTTACCGTCTACCGCCTGCTGGTCCAGGCGGGGCCGGAAGGTCTGCCTGCCGGCCAACTATCGGAAAAGACGGGCATCCCTCCCTCTTCGCTTTCTTTTCACTTGAAAGAGCTGGTGTATGCCGGCTTGTTGACGTCGCGGCAGGAAGGAAGGTTTGTCATCTATGAAGCTCGATTCGAGTCGATGGCGGAACTGTTGGCCTACCTGACTGACAACTGCTGCGGTGGCCAACCTTGTGCCCCGACAAGCGTCACCGCTTGTGCCCCACATGCAGCCGCTCGCGCGCGGCGCGTGAACAACCTCTCTTGAAGAGTCCGCATCATGACCGAGAAAGTCTATAACGTTCTATTTTTGTGCACCGGCAACTCGGCGCGCAGCATTATGGCGGAAGCCTTGCTCAATACGCTGGGGAAGGGCCGCTTCCATGCGTACAGCGCGGGCAGCTATCCGGGTGGCACCGTGAATCCGTTCGCGATCGAACGAGTGCAAGTGTTGGACTACCCGATAGAGCAACTGCGCAGCAAAAGCTGGGACGAATTCGCCGCGCCGGACGCACCCCAGATGGATTTCATCATCACCGTGTGCGACAACGCCGCCGGCGAAGTCTGCCCGGTTTGGCCAGGCCGGCCGATCTCTGCCCATTGGGGCTTTGAAGATCCTGCCGCCGCGGAGGGCACCGATGAAGAGAAGCGCCGCGTCTTCGAAAAGATCTTTCGGCAGATCTCCGCCCGCATCAATATTTTTGCCAACCTGCCCATCGCGGCGTTGGATAAGGCAGCGATTCATCGCGAGTTGAAGCAGATTGGTGAAAGCAAGCCGGCCGAGTAATGCCGTGCTAATGCTCATGACGCCTGTCGATGGGCCATTTTTTTTGACGAATATTTCGAAAATTCTTGGAGCGTCAAAATGAAAACCATACAGATATTTGACCCGGCCCTGTGCTGCAGCACAGGCGTGTGTGGCTTGGACGTGGATCAGGCTTTGGTAACGAGTGCGGCCGACATCGATTGGGCGAAGCGGCAAGGCGCAAACATCGAACGGCTCAACCTGGCCCAACAGCCCTTGGCGTTTGCGCAGAACGCGGTGGTGAGCGCGTTTCTGACGCGCTCGGGCGCGGAAGCGCTTCCTTTGACCTTGGTTGATAACGAGATTGCGTTGGCGGGCAGATATCCCACGCGCGAGGAACTCGTGCGATGGACAGGTATCGAAGCCCCCGGCGACGCCAAACCGCAGTCGGGTTGTTGTGGCGGCAATCGCACCTGCTAAGGGGACGGCCATGAAATTTCTAGATGCAGCTCCCAGGTTTTTCTTCTTTACCGGCAAAGGCGGAGTCGGCAAGACCTCGCTGGCTTGCGCGGCGGCCGTCTTGCTGGCGGAGCAGGGCAGGCGTGTGCTGTTGGTCAGCACTGATCCCGCATCGAACGTGGGGCAGGTATTCGGCGTTGATATCGGCAACCACATCACCGCGATTGCCGCCGTGCGCAACCTGTCGGCGCTGGAAATTGACCCGCAAGGCGCGGCCCAACAGTACCGGGACCGAATCGTGAACCCGGTGCGCGGCGTCTTGCCCGACGATGTGGTGCGGGGCATTGAAGAATCCTTGTCGGGCGCCTGCACCACGGAGATTGCGGCGTTTGACGAATTCACGTCTTTGCTGACGGACTCAAACCTGACGTCGGACTTCGATCACGTCATTTTCGACACGGCGCCCACGGGGCATACCATCCGCCTGTTGCAGTTGCCGGGAGCCTGGAGCAGCTTTCTGGATGCTGGCCAAGGCGATGCGTCATGCCTGGGGCCGCTGGCCGGCCTGGAAAAGCAACGTTCCCAGTACCGCGAAGCCGTCGCGGCGTTGGCGGACCCGCAACGCACGCGCCTGGTGCTGGTCACGCGCGCGCAGCGGGCCACGCTCGAAGAGGCCGCGCGGACTAGCCAGGAGCTGGCGGGCATCGGGCTGTTGCAGCAGCACCTGGTCATCAATGGTGTCCTGCCTGCCGCGGCCGTCCAGCATGACGATCTGGCCGCGGCCGTCTATGCACGAGAGCAGGCCGCCATCGAGGCCATGCCCGCACCGCTTGTGGCCTTGCCCAAGGACCAGGTCACCTTGAAAGCCTTCAACGTCGTTGGGCTGGAAGCCTTGCGCCACCTGCTCAGCGACGCCGCGCTTGATGCCGACGAGCCGAACCGTGTTGACGTTCCCAAGATCGAAGCCCCTGATCTGGCATCGCTGGTTGATGGCATTGCCGCCGACGGGCACGGCCTGGTCATGGTGATGGGCAAGGGCGGCGTGGGCAAAACCACGCTGGCCGCGGCGATCGCGGTCAACCTTGCGGAACGTGGCCTGGCGGTGCACCTGACCACGTCGGATCCCGCGGCGCATCTGGCACGTACGCTGGAAGGCACGCTCCCCAATCTGACGGTCAGCCGCATTGACCCGCGAGTCGAAACCGAGCGCTACCAGCAGTACATATTGGCGACCAAAGGCGCCAAGCTGGACGCGCACGGGAAGGCCTTGCTGGAAGAGGATTTGCGTTCGCCATGCACCGAGGAAATTGCCGTCTTCGGCGCGTTTTCCCGCATCGTGCGCGAGGCCGGCACCAAGTTCGTCATCATGGATACCGCGCCCACCGGCCACACTTTGCTGCTGCTGGATGCAACCGGCGCCTATCACCGGGACATCGCCCGCCAGATGTCGGGCAGCAATGTCCACTACACCACGCCGATGATGCAATTGCAGGACCCTACGCAGACCAAGGTGCTGCTGGTCACCCTGGCGGAGACCACGCCCGTGTTGGAGGCCGCCATTCTTCAGGAAGACCTGCGCCGCGCCGGCATCGAGCCCTGGGCCTGGCTGGTCAATAGCAGCATCGCCGCGGCGGGACCGACATCGGCCTTGCTATGCCAACGCGCTTTCAATGAACTGCGCGAAATGGACGGCATCGCCAAGCTACACGCGAAGCGATACGCCGTCGTGCCCTTGCTGAAGTCCGAACCCGTCGGCATCGAGCGCCTGCGGCAATTGGCCAGCCACCACCATGACGCCGCGCCAAGCCTTGCGTAGTTACCCACGTAATGACCCTTTATCGCTTCAACCTTCAATCCACAAATAAAAAAGAGTTCGCCCAATGTTTGGTGCAATAGCAATTTTTGTTCTTACGCTCGTGCTCGTGATCTGGCAGCCCCGTGGCCTGGGGATCGGGTGGAGCGCCAGTTTGGGCGCCGTCCTTGCGCTTGTCGCCGGCGTGGTCCACGTCGGTGACATCCCGGTGGTGTGGAATATCGTCTGGAACGCCACCGCCACCTTTATCGCCGTCATCATCATCAGCCTGTTGCTCGATGAGGCGGGCTTTTTTGAATGGGCCGCCTTGCACGTGGCGCGATGGGGCAAGGGTAGCGGTCGGGCGCTGTTCGCGCTGATCGTGTTGCTGGGCGCGGCGGTCGCGGCGCTGTTTGCGAACGACGGCGCCGCGCTGATCCTGACGCCCATCGTCATGGCCATGTTGCTGGCACTGGGATTCAGCCCGGCCGCCACCTTGGCCTTCGTCATGGCGGCAGGTTTTATCGCGGACACCGCCAGCTTGCCATTGATTGTGTCCAATCTGGTCAATATCGTTTCCGCCGACTTCTTCGACATCGGCTTCAACCGTTATGCCGCGGTGATGGTGCCTGTCAATTTCGTTGCGGTGGCAGCGACCTTGGCGGTGCTGATGCTGTATTTTCGTAAGAGCATTCCCGCGCGATACGACGCGGGCCAGCTCAAGCCGCCTGCGGCAGCCATCCGCGACGCGGGCACTTTTCGTGCCGGCTGGGTCGTCCTGGTGTTGCTGCTGATCGGATTTTTCGGCCTGGAGCCGTTGGGCGTGCCCGTGAGCGCCGTGGCGGCAGTCGGGGCGGCAATCCTGCTGCTGGTTGCAGGACGCGGCCATATCATCAGCACGCGCAAGGTCATACGCGAAGCGCCGTGGCAGATCGTGATCTTCTCGTTGGGGATGTACCTGGTCGTTTACGGCCTGCGCAACGCCGGCCTGACCCAATACCTGGCTGATCTGCTGAGCGGGATCGCGGAGCAGGGGATCTGGACGGCCACGATCGGTACGGGCCTGGTGGCGGCATTCCTGTCGTCCATCATGAACAACATGCCGACGGTGCTGGTAGGCGCCTTGTCGATCGACGCCAGCCAGGCCAGCGGCGTCGTCAAGGAAGCGATGGTCTACGCCAATGTGATCGGTAGCGATCTGGGGCCGAAGATCACCCCGATCGGGAGCCTGGCGACGTTGCTTTGGCTGCATGTATTGGAGCGCAAAGGCACCGTGATCTCGTGGGGCTATTACTTCAAGGTTGGCATTGTGCTGACGCTGCCGGTGCTTCTGGTGACGCTGGCTGCCTTGGCAATCAGGCTAGGGTAGCGAGGGCGAGGGTGCTCATATCTCAGACAAAGACCGCTTCTGGCCGAAAGCGGTCTTCGGTTTTTCTTGTCGCGACGGCGGCTCATACGAATACTGTTTATTGAGTTGAGTGCTGCTAAGCTACGTGCGTTTAGCATTTTGTTGCAGTTGCGGAATGAGCGTGATCGTAAACCTGTGAGGGTATTCGAAGCTCGCATTCCATGAATGAGGTGAGAGAGTGGCTTGCCGGCTTAGCTCTTATTGCCCGCAATTGATAATGACATGGCCCACACAGCACATATTCGTAAACTAACTATTCAACGCTTCAGGGGCATCCACTCCCTAACATGGCTGCCTGCGGAAGGAATGAACGTCATCCTGGGTGGGGGTGACGTCGGAAAAACGACCATCCTCGAAGCGATTGCATTGCTGCTTTCACCGTCGAACACTGCGGTCCTCTCTGAGGCCGATTACTGGGCGCGCGACAACGCGCAGGAGTTCGTCATCGAAGCCGTCATGACCCTACCCGATACGACCGGGATCGGCTCGCAGAGCACTTTCGCCTGGCCGTGGGCGTGGGACGGGCAGAATGCGATACCTCCGTCAGCCGACGAAGAAGGAGACCTTGCCGCGCCCGGCGAGCCGGTATATCGCGTTCGGGTACGGGGTACCGCGGAATTGGAACTCGCGTGGGAGGTCATGCAACCCAACGAAGAATTGGCCCATTTTTCGTCAGCCGTTCGCCGGCGTATCGGCTCGGTTCGAATGAGTGCTGATGAGCGCAATGATCGCGATCTGCGGCTTGTCTATGGCTCGGCGCTGGATCGGTTGTTGGCCGATAGCGCATTGCGGGCCCGCATCGGCAAGGAGGTAGCAGGGCTCGATTTGCACGATTCGCTCAATGACAAGGGTAAGAAGGCGATCGAATCGCTGGATGCGCGTATGGCCGGTGCCGCGCTTCCCAGCAATTTGAAACTCGGTCTCACGACCAGCCAGGGGTTGTCCATCGGCGCGCTCATCGGACTAGTGGCGACCGAGAATGACGTGGCGTTGCCTCTGAGTAGTTGGGGGGCTGGCACCAGACGTATGTCCGCGCTCGAAATCGCATCGTCAACGGACAAGGAAGCTAGCATTACGCTCATCGATGAGATCGAGCGCGGGCTTGAGCCGTACCGTCTGCGCAAGCTCATCAAGATCCTGGCCGGCCAACACGGGCAGATTTTCCTCACGACGCATAGCCCTATCGCCATTTCGTGTGCCGAGGACGCGCACCTCTGGTATCTGGACAGCGCGGGCTCCATCGGTGCGCTGCCTCGGGACAAGATCGGGCCGCAGCAGAAGCGCGATCCTGAAACATTCCTGGCGCGTGTGGCCGTCATCGCAGAAGGACCCACCGAAGTCGGCTTTTTGCAGTATCTATTAGAGAGGGCCTTTAAGGGCAACCCGCTTGATTACGGGGTGCGAGTCTGCGATGGTCAGGGAAACGGTGCGACCTTGGATCTGTTGGAGACGCTCGCGTCTTCCGGTTTGCTATTTGCCGGCCTGGCTGACGACGAAGGTACCGCACCAGAGCGGTGGAAGAAGCTGAAGGACAAGCTCAAAGGACGATTGCACCAGTGGCCCAAGGGCTGCACCGAGGACCATGTGATCGGGGCCGTCCCTGAAGAAAATCTCCTCGCACTGCTGAGGGATGCAGAAGGCGAGGTGGATGGCTATCGACTCCGGACTTTGGCGGAGCGCCTCGGACTTCAAGACAAGAGCGTGGAGACGATAGATGCGGCGCTGAAAGCATCGGGAAAGACGTGGCGTACTTTGATAATAGCGGCCGCCAGCGGCAGTAAGGATGGTGCGCCTGCAGGTCAAGAAAAGGCTTGGAAGAAGCACTCCCAGCAATGGTTCAAGTCCACTGTCGGTGGCCAAGAGTTGGCCCAAAAAATGGTCGCGTTAGGCGCTTGGAAGAAAATAGAGCCGCAATTGCTTCCATTGATCAACGCGGTATTGACAGCCGTGGGTCACAAGGCTCTGCAAGAGCTCGATCTATGAGCGACCACGCCGTTGCCAATCTTCTCCGCTCACCCGAGCGGCTGGTGATCATTGAAGCTGCGGCGGGCTGCGGCAAGACATACCAAGCCGCCGCGTACGCGCAGGAGGTGGTTGGGGCGATCGGTGATGGCCGCTTGCTCATCCTGACGCACACCCACGCCGCGTGCTCTGTCTTCGCAGAACGCACGAAGAAGGCAGGGGCGCGCGTCGAGATCAAGACCATCGATGCCTTGATAGCGCAGATCGCACTGGCTTACCATGAGCCACTTGGTCTTCCACGCGATCTGACCTCCTGGGCTTGGCAGGACGGCGGGCGAGGCTTTGAAATCATGGCAACCAAGGTCGCAGGATTTCTGCGGCATCAGCCAATGGTGGCTCGTGCACTGGCCCAACGCTATCCAGTCATCGTGTGCGATGAGCACCAGGACACGAGTGTCGATCAGCACAGTGTTGTCATGTCCTTGCTGTCTGCTGGAGCAGTTGTCCGGATCTTTGGTGATCCCATGCAGCGGATTTACGGCGCCAAGACCGACAAAGCCGCGCGCGAGGATCGTGCCCGCTGGGACGCTTTGAAGGCGCAGGGAGCAGGCGAGAAGCTGATCACGCCCCACCGCTGGCAGACCGGTTGTCCTCTGTTGGGGGCTTGGGTCATCGAGGCGCGGGAGAGCTTGGAACGCGGAATTCCAATAGACCTGACTGGAGCGCTGCCTCCATCAGTTAGGGTGCTTGTCGGAAACAACACGGCTCAGATGCGTACGGGCTACAAACTGTCCAAGGAGCATAGAGCACCGATCGACAAGGTGCTGAAAAGCAGCTCACAGCTTATGATTCTCGCATCGCAGAACGACTTGGTGTCGGCACTTCGGGCGTTCTGGTTTCGTACAGTACCAATTTGGGAAGGTCATACGCGTAATGCGCTAGGGGCGCTCGTACAGACACTGCGCGCAGGTCATGGTGATCCGGAAGCACTGGCGCAGGGTGTCATCACTTTCATGGGCAGCGTCGCAGCGGGATTCAGCTCGTCCAGCCACGGTGACCGACTTTTGCAGGAAGTTCGCACCGGCGCGGCGCGCTCCACCACCGGAAAGCCGGCCAACATCCAAGCGGTCGCACGATGTCTCCTGAATAGTCCCTCACATACGGGCGTGTCGAACGCGCTCGCAAAAATTGCTGCGCTGGTGAAGGAAAACGCCGCAGGCTTTGACACAGTGAAGATTGATCACTGGTCCGAACTGCGGGATGCCGTGCGCATTGGTCAGTTTGCAGATCCGGACGAAGGATTTGCGGAGGTGTCGCGTATGCGCTCCCATTCCCATCCGTCATTACCCCCAAAGGTGCTCAGCAGCATTCACAAGGCGAAGGGCCTGGAGTGCGACCACGCGATGCTGATGGCCTGCGACAAGGGGCAGTTCACATCGACCCTGTACGCCAAGTCCAAGATGTATGTAGCCTTTAGCAGGGCGAAAAAGTCACTAACCTTAGTGGTTTCGACATCCAATCCGAGTCCCCTTTTCAAGCTCCGTTGGTGAATTAGCCCCAATTACCGGCTGTCCGCGTACCTGAACTAGCGGGCGTGAGTGGCAGGCGGGTCAAGGTTGTCCTTTAATTTCCCATGAATCTTGCCGTTGTTCCTTCAGGGCGCGCGCATGGTCCGGCGTGTCTCCGATAGGAGCAGGATATAGGGAGATGTAGGGATGGACGGAAATTCGCAGTTTCAGGGCATCGACAAGGAGTATCCCAGGTTCCAATACCCCGGCCTGATGTCTGTTGGCACGTGCTTTTTGCGTGCCAGGGTGCGACATGACAGCCTGGTAATCGTCTGTGCGCAGCTTTACGACTATCACGGGACATCGGTGACGAATGCCATCGAAGAGGTGCGCGAAGCAGCTATCGTGCAGTTGCACGACGACGTCGGGCTGCAGCACCTCATGCCCGCAAGGAAGTGGTGGCAACGCAAGCCTGTTCGAGAGGAAGTGCTTGCCAATGCGGCTGCCCTGAGCACGATCATCGAGCATTGGCCAAAAGGGCGGGGCCTCGCGCCCGCCGGGTCTTTTGCGATCGTCGAATTTGACGACGCAGGAAAGCCGGAATGGGATTATCGGCCCCAAGCGATGGCGGCGCGGGCATGCGCGGTAGAGGAGGAATTTTTGACGGTGGATCCTGAGAGGCTGTATTTCCGCCAATGTTGATACTGGTTACATATACAGTGATACGTACAGAGGCAAATTCTTCGTCGTACCCGGTCTGGCTGGGAAGGATGGGTTGCGCGATGCTCAAATTTGAGCAACAATAGCCCTAACGCAATAGCTGGTGAGCCTTCGGGCAAAAGCGTTGACTGCCGCGCAAGCGGTTCCGCCAAAAGCGGAGGCAACAGAACGCCAGACTACGGGGCCCCTTCGGGGGCCTTCGCTTTTTCCGGTCATACTATTTTCGAGGCGGGCGCGGCTTGATTCCGTCAAGCGTCAGTTCGATCAAACGCGTGAACTTGATGGAGCCGTGGATTGGCGGCTGTTTTCCCGCGTCCAGCTCGTAGGCGCTCTGGATGGTCAGGAGCACTGCGAGACCGTCGGCGTCCTTGATTCTCCGCACGTTGAAGAAGACACCATAGCTTCCGGTAGAGCCTTCGGCGGTCTCCACGTCGATGGTGACGTAGTTCTCATGCTTGGCATAGCCGCATTTGCGTTTGGCCAGCTCGCGAACAATGAGCGGTAAGCGCGGGGACAAAGCATAGCGGTCATGGCAAAACCTGCGGACCTCGCGCTCATCCTGGTACAGATCCGGGGCATGCTCGGTAACCTCATTTCCGTGCGTGAAGCAGTGCATCGCGAAAGCTACACGGATTTCTACCGTCCGGCCGTCAGTCGTTTCCAACTGGTATCGGAAAGGATGCAAGTGGTTGAGCGGAAAGGACCGGCCTTCGGCGTCAACATATGGTGCCCAGCGCATCATTCCTTCGTTCCAGTTGGCCCCCATTTTTCTTTCCGTGTTTTGAGTTGTGCGAGGCGGCGAGTATGCCTCATCTGGTCACATTTTCTGGTTAGACGCGCTTGCAGTGGTATGTGTGCGCTGTTCCACATGGACGGCGTTCCGCTTAGCGAAGGTGATGCGTTCGCCGATGTAGAAGCCACCGAATTCTTGGCCTGCTTCGGGGTGCCCTGGGAATCCGATAACAAAGCCGCCATACGACTCCTCGTCGATCAGGCCGTCATGCACGCGGTCCAGCCACACTCGGGCTTGGATCATCGGGCCAACGACAGGCTGTAGGTGGACGAAATCACCTTGCTCAATGGTGTCCCGTATCGTGTCGCTGTCGAGATCCCAAGATCGGGTGGCGCCATCTTCCGGGACGAGGAAGTCCGAGGGCAAACGGTGGCCACACATCTGTAAAAAGCGCCACGTTGCCGGCGGCATCGACTGCTCACCTGCCTCCCAACGTTGCACTTGGCGTAGGCCAACGCCAAGAATGGCCGCCGTTTGCGCTTGCGTGCGGCGAGTTTTCCCCCGCAATTTCTTGAGGTCTTCCGACGTGGGCCTCATGGTGTCCGCCAGGCTGAGATTCTGGTTCATGTCTTGCTCCGATCGGATGCGTCTAATAGACGCGACTTAGAGCCGTAATTTCACTATAGCGACTAATAGACGTAAGGGCAAGTCGGTGTCGAGTCACCGCCAAAGCTGTGGCCGCTGCCGTGCAGGCCCGTCAAGAGAGGGCGCAGCTCTAGCTAGCGGGATAGGACGACATAGGTTTACTGTGCAAACATACAGTATTCGCCTATGCCGTTCAGATCTCCTTTATCCCTCGCTGAGCTCCGCGCTATTCAGGACCGTCATCGTGGCTCTGATGGCAAGATCTCCGACGCAGACGTGCTCGCCCTGCTGCTGGAGGTCAAGCGGTACCGCTCGTTTGTGCTGCGAACGAAGCAGTTGTCGAGCGAGGTTCAAACGCCCTTCCGGCGTTCTAGCCCCTGTCTACGATGAATGGTGGGAAGCGCTCGCGGCGGAACCTTGCGTGGCTGAACAGGAGCTGATGGTTCGTGAACTGCTGGAGGGGCCCGGTAAGCTACGCAAAGGCATGGCGCCACGGTAGGCGGCAAGTGTGGAACTCCACACAGGAACGGAGCTGATTCTACCGGTTGGCCGACAGGTGCCCCGTCCCAGCGCACCCGCTGCCAGGCCTGATTGACTTCAACGATTCGTGAGGAGTAAAGTCGATCTGCGCTGGCACGCGCAGGACGCCGTCTTCCGAAGCTCCTAGAGCAGTGCTTTGATCTTCTATTGGCCGATGCCTTCCTTCCGGCCTTTCAGAGCGACGGTGACTCTGTAAACGGGGCCTTAAGGATCGAAGCGCATGAATACCGCCAGCATTAAGCCGCTCTCAGTGAACGGCATCAAGCAGCTCGCCAAGAAAATTAGCCGCGAGCAAAACATCACCCACACAGACGCTCTCAATCTTGCCAGTCGCCAGGCTGGCTACGAGAACTTCGTGCACGCGAAGCGCCAGCTTCCCGTCGCAAGTGCACCGCGCGGGTTTCCCGTCTACATCTCCGTGCACTGGTTCACCCGGCGTCCGCGCAAGGACGATCAGACGCCCAATGGGCTGAGGCATGGCCGAGAACTGCTATGTGTGCACCTCTCTCGTCCATTGCCCGAAATCGTGGCCAAGCACCGCGTCGGCCACGCGCGTGGGCTCTACGGCTTCCGGATGGAATACGTCGATCATCTGGAACACCGGACCAATGTGGACAACCAAGAGGCGGCTCGGGACCTTCTACTGAAGGCGGAGCGCAGCTTGCGCTTCATGGAAGCGACAGGCCTGCAACCAGTATCGACCAAGAAGTTCGACGCCATCGCTAGCGTGCTGAACGGCATGCCCGGCAGAGACCATAACTCGGACTGGTTCGACCCTGTGAGCGGGAGCTATGTGTGCCTGGACGAGCCGTATGCGGCTGAGGTCAAGCGCATGGAGGCCAAGCGCGCCCACTGGCTGCAGAGTAATGGCTGCAAAATGGTGGTGCCCAAGTGGGAGGGCATCTACTACGCCGGCGAGTGCATTCCTCTCCTGATTGGCCTGGACGGCGCCCTGCTGCAGCGTGTTGCTGACGCGTTGGCCAATCTGCGCCCCGTCGTGGAGCCCCACCCGTGGCCACACGAGACGGGCAGGTGCAATGACGATTTTGTCAGTCCTCAACGCGAAGCGGATGCAAAGCCGCGCCGGCGGCGGCCGGGGCCGTCTTACGGCGAATACAACGGCGCGGTGCCGTATGGTGGCCAAACCGGTATCCCGTCGCGCTGGCGCCCGGCCAAAGCGATGCCAATTGAGCTACATCTACAACTTGCCCCTCTAATGCGAGGCCTGTCGGCCATCGGGTTTTCCAGCCGAGTCCACTCGAAGCTGGGCGCTGCCCGTTCCGAATTGGACAATTGGTGGCCATTGGAACACCGGGATGAGCAGGGGCGGGCCTTGGACGATATCTACTATGGAGGGCCGATCGCAGTGTGCGGCGATTCGGACATGGAGCGCCTGGCGATGCTCACCGAAGCGCGTTCCATCGTCGTGCGCGGCTACGACGACTGCAAGCCGCGGCGCACACTGCTCGCGGCTTTTGACGCGGGCATCGCTGAGCTGCAGAAGGTTGAGCGCATCCGCGCGGCGGCGAGCCCAGGCGCTAGCGCTGCGATCTGACGTCTCGCGACAAGCGCGCTCGCTGCAAACAGCCCCCGAAAGGGGGCTTTTTGTTGGCAGCGCTTCGCGCCAGCACAGCCTATAGGCCACGGTGCAGCCTCGTGATAAATTGCCGGCGTCGTGCCGAAAACGACCATAAATCCCCGCCTACTTGTTTAGGTGTCCGGTTTATGTCTGATGTTGTGGTTTTTGTCAGGAGCCAGCCGAGGTTCGGCGATCAAATCGTAGCTTTTCCAGCGCTAAGCCTTCTGAAGAAATTTTGGCGTGAAAAGCGCGTCCGTGTAGTGTCCCGGTACGCAGTTGGCCACTTTTACACGAGCCTGCCGTGGGTGGACGAATTCGTCCAAGCGGATGCGTTCGCGGCGCAAGTGCGCGCGCTGCCACGCCGAGCTCACGCTTCCTTAAGTCTTCACCATTCTAGCGAGCGCTACTCGCTGATTAACCTTATTCGGCGGCCAGCGCTGCGCATGGGATTCGAGAATGGCCGGCTGGGCGATCGCGTATGGACCCACAGTCATCGAAAAGACATCAATGAGTACATTGGGCTTGCAAATCTGCGCCTGCTCGCGACGCATCAGGGGCATGAGCCTGAGCGAACTGCGCGTCAGGCATTTCTGGAGATCTCCAAGCCGCACGTCGGGAAGGTCACACCGGCCGATATCGTTTTCATACCGGGCGGTGGCGCCGGAGATTTCAAGCGATGGGCGTTGGACCACTACGTGGCGCTCTCGGATCTTCTTCAAAACCATTTCGCCGGATCTGCAGGGTTCACCTTCGTTCTGGGTCCCGACGAAGGAAGAATGCGGGAGCACATTGCATACCTAGGCCGAAGCGACTTCAAGATTGAGTTCTGTCGGCCGCCAGCAGAGCTCGCCGCGCTCATGCGCAATGCCCGCCTGGTCGTATCGAATGATTGTGGTCCGTCGCATATCGCCCAAGGCCTGTGCGTTCCATATGTCGGAATCTTCAATGAGCCGAATCCAGAATGGTTCTGGGCGCGAAGGTACACGCGGGATGTGGTTCCGGACAACGGAACGGACGAAATCAACTCTATCGAGCCGGCGCGAGTTCTAAGGGCGTGTCTGGACGTCCTTGGCGAGCGGCGGCGCGCGTAGCGCTACATCTTGCAAAAAAAAAGGCCACCCCGGGTGTGGGGTAGCCTGTCCTGAGAGAAAGCACCGAAGTCAGTTAACCAACTGCTTCGCAAGGGCGACTTCAATGCTGTCACCCCCCTGATTCAGGATATCGAGCCCTGAGTCGGGCATATCGCCAGATGTGGATTGAGAGACTGCAATCTTCTGAGCCATGAGCTGCAGGCAGCGCATCTGGGCGGTGCCCTGATAGCCAAGAAAATCCACGTCCACGTCTCGCGTCTGCCCGATCCGCCAACTACGCCTTGCGGCCTGCTGCAGTGTGTAGACGTTGTAGCCGGTCTGCATGAACAAGATGGTCGGAAACTCCAACATATCCAGGCCTGTCTTGACCAACTCCGGGTTGCAGATCAACGCATCGATCCCTCGGTCGACTTGCTCCATTACCCAGTCCTCCCGCTTTTCCGCGGCCACACTGGAACGAAGCACGGCACTGCGCACGCCGGCCTGGTCAAAGAGTGCCTTTAGCCTGGCCGATGTGTCGCGTGTGCCCGTGTACGTCGTGTAAACGAGCGTACGACGGCCTTTTGCAGTCTCCCGTCGCACGCGCTCCAGCAATGCGTTCTCTTTAGGCGACGCATCCTGGTTGCCGTACAGCGCTGGAAGGCTAGCAAGCAGCGACTTGGTATGAGGATGCCGAACCGTCTCAGCCCGAAAGCAGCATTCTGGCCAAGCGAGAAGTGCATTCAGAACAACTCCCATGAGCGACTTGTCACCAGCACGCAGTGCCCGCCGCAACTCGTCAACCAGCGTGCGCTCCAGATAGTGATACGCCGCCTCCATGTCGGGCGACATAGCGACTTCCACCATGCTCTCGCGATAGGGCGGCAGCACGTCCTGACCGAGCTGAGACAGCTTCAAGAACGCCGTGTATGGGACCACATACCGCATGATCCCCTTCGGACCAAAGCCCGGACCTTTGACGGTGGAGATGGTCCTCTTATCCCCCTTTGCCGTTCGATGAGATCCCGAGTTCGATTCCTTGTGGATGTCGATGAGGACGCCGTGTTCACGCATGAATGCCATCGTCGCAGATGCCATCGACCCCTTTGAGTTGAAGTTATACCCGTCCTCTATCATCATCCGCGGGTGGAGGCGATAGAGGAGATGGTATAGGTCGTCCGCGTAGCCTCCCATCAGCGTTCCGGTCAATGCCAACGCCTTTGAGCACTTGCGCGCGAGCACGCCCATCGCCTGGCCTTGAGCCGAACCTTCGTTCTTGTACTCGTGACCCTCGTCTGCAATGAGCAAGCCAAAGTAGCCTTGCGGAAGATACCGTTTGATGAACTCAGTCGGTTGGAATCCGCCTTGTCCGAAAGACACTTCGGTATAGGCGAGTGCCCGTTCCATGCGCTTGGCCTGGCGATCTGAAAAGACTAAGTCGCCTTCATCGTCCATCAAGTTGATGAACTCGTAGACGTTGTCCTGCAGCATGTCGCCGAGCATTTCCTCGCCGAAGCGAGAAAGCAAGCCGTCCGCAGTGCGGGGGCCTACCGTGGGCATTTGAACGAGTGCATTTTTGACCATGTCCCGGTAGCTCATGGGCGTCGCACGCTTCGGAACGAGCGTCCAAAGGCGCTCGCCGCAATTGCACGCGGTGCGCCGCTCGTTCAAGGCCGCCGTAGCCAGCGTCGGTGTGAGCGGTACACCATCCTCGTCGCACACGAACTGACCGCATCGGGGGCAGCAAGCGGCACTTCTGCAAACGCGACCGAGTTCCGAGTCGAAGAGGACCGGCCGTGTTGCGAAGGCAGGGCGCCAATCGAACCCCATCCGCATCCGAACGCGGCCCAAGATGAAGAACTGCGGTGCAGCAGGTCGACCTCGCATGGTCCTGAGCTGAAGCAGCTTCCGAAGCGTGTCTGGACCGTTGAGGATCCAGACTTGTGCGTTCGGTACCGTTGCACGAATCTCCCGCCGCCATTTGTAGACCAAATGAGGCGGTGCAAGTACTAAAGTTCTCGGGAAACCGGCGTGATGGAGGAGCGTGGCCACGAGAATGCCCATAAGAGTCTTTCCCGTGCCCATTTCAGCGTTGATGACGCCGGCTGGCGCATGCTGCGTCAGCAGCGTGGTCAAGGCGTGCACGACGCGCCGTTGAGCCGGGAACGGTGTGCGAGAGAGAGAGTCTATGATCCCGTCCCAGTCGGGGCGGTGGGCTTCGTCAAATATAGGGGGGTTCTGCGCTCGGACGGCCTGCAACAGGCCAGCGCCAAATTTGCTGATGAACTCCGGAAGGGGGATGTGATCGGTTTCATCAAGCTGGGCTTCTTCCAATGCGACAACTTCGTCGTCAACGATCGCGTTCATAATGGTGCTCCAAGAAAAGGGGATTGAGAGACACCAACTCCCCTTCCGGGATGGTGTCCCGGAAGGGAAGAGAAGACGCTGTTAAGCGCTAGGGTGAAGTGTCAGATGTCCATTGCGGACGTAAGAAGAAATTCGCCTCGAAAAGTCCGTGGGAAGACGTACGAAAGTGGGACTAATCCTCCCGACAGGCCGGCAGGCCTCATCATTCAAGTCGGCCAGTAGGTCTGTGCTTAGTTCTCCTAAAAGGAAGTCCCGCCAGTGATCCAAAAGTGGGACGTCAGAGACCTGCTTGATCAGGTCCCATACCAGGTCTGCAGCAGCGCCCGGTGGCTCGTCGCCACCAACGTCGCGTAGCACCCAGCCACTACGCGTAGCTCGGGACGGCTTCAACAATGCGGGGTCATAGATCCAGCAGTGCAGGAGCCCGCCGAAGAGAGTTTGCTTAGGCAGTCTGCCCGAATGCTTTTCGAGCCGCTTCACATCTCCGACAGAGACTACGGTTTCAACGGCTGATGAGGTCGTCATCAGTGTCAATTGACGCAGGCCTCCCTCTTGAACGCCAAGTTGCAGCGATGCGAAGAGCTGCTGCGCGGACCCATCACGGCCATAGAACGACAGAAAAGCAAGGTCTCCGTTAGGAAACCTCACGCAGGCGTCTACAAATAGATCTTGCAGTTCGCGAATGCGGAACATCATAGATGCGCTCCAGAATTTAGATCAATCGCAACGGGTCACAGTTAGGATGCGAGCTCGATAGAAGCCAAGTACGGCAACAGCTCGCGAATCTGCTGAATCGAGCGTGCAGACAGCCTTACCTCAAGCAGGCGGTCGAGATCGACGACTTGCTCGGTTAATGAAGGTGCGGCATCAGAAACCATGCGGCAGAACTGAAGAAGGCTTCGGGCCCTCGAATGGAGCTCAAATTCCTGAACGCTTGCGCCCGGAGACGGAAGCGGGGCGCTTCCCAAATAGGTAACGTATCGGTTCACGCATTCCCCATCCTCATGGAAGTCATCATGAAGGAGTTTTTGCGGGGAATCTTCTGCCCATAGTGTGGCATTCCCGAAAGCCGCTTCGGCTTGCTGCAATGCGGCTAGATCGTTCGGCGCTTCTACGCCGACCTTTATGAGATGCCGATACGCGACTTCGAAAGTTACGATGAAATTTGAGGGCGTTGTCATTGGTCATATCCAAGCGACAGCGGGCACCCTGCGGGAGGTTGCCCGCAAGGGTTAAGAAAACACTCCAGGTCTGGAGGACCTTGGCCTGGGCAAAAGCCCATGGAGCCGAACCAAAAGGATGCCGGTTACGCCGGCGGCGGCCCAGTAACGCTGGGCTTCGTGGAACGCTGGCCTAAGTGCATGGAGATACGCTTAGGGCAGCGCCCTCGCGAACGCGAGGGGCTGTTTCAATAAGGCTTGAGTCACCGGATGTTGACCAGACGGCCCAAGCGCGCTCCTGGCGTGAAGTCGATTCCGACGATGGTCGGTACGAACTTGTCGCGCATCACGATCGTGGTGCGAACATCGCCATTGCTGGCTTCTTCAAGCTGAACTTCCTGGACTTTGACCTTGATCGTGTCTCCCCGGATAAGCAGCTTGGTCCCGTCGTCGCCCTCCACTACGCCACTTATCTGTCCGGCCGCGAGCGCAAGCGCAAGATGCCAGTCAGAGAGGTTGCAGAGCGGGCGTCGATGAGTGACTTCACCGGTCGAAAAGAAGCGTCCGAGCTGCGGCCATAAAGTCGAAGGTGCTATGCGTTGAAGCTCGTCACGTAACTGTTCGGCGTCGATTTTCGTGGACAGAAATGCGAGCTGACCGGCAACGTGCGGCACAAGATAGGGTGCAGTGGTCCATTCAGCGGGTAGCTCGGACGGAAGTGCTCCTTGCCCAATTTCGACCAACCTTTTCACAACATTGGGGTCAGGTGAGTCGGAACGCCTCTTTACACCGAAGACGACAAGCTGCCGAAACTCCTGCTCAGGCGCCAAGTGGGCCCGCACCCCTTCAAAGTTCCGGGAGATCATGGTCGCAAATTGCTTGTCCATCACATAGTGTGGGACGATCAAGACCAGCACGCCGCCGAAAGCGAGCGATGGCACCGCGGCCTGGTAGAAGACCTTTTCCAAGCGGTCATAGTGCCGGTCGCCAGTGTGCCCCTTGTCGGCCACCACGGCTCCATAAGGGGGATTTAAGAACAGGAGGCTCATAGACCGCGCTGATACAAACACATCGTGGACATCAGCGTGAAGTGCTGACGAGAGGAGCTCCTTTGCGTGCCAGGCGCGGCTCCGGTCAAATTCGACGCCATACGTCACTGTGGACTTTGAGGCATGAAACGCGTCCAGAGCGGAAGCCACCCAGTTAAGGGCGCTTCCTTCTCCGCAGCAGGGGTCATAGAGCCTTGCCCCCGCATCAGGATCGAGCAGCTCAAGGGCGGAGCAAACTCGCTTCAGTGTCTCCTCGTCGGTTGGAAAATAGCCGTTGCGAATGAAGTTCTGCGCGAGCCTAGGAAAGATAAGTGCCATGGGGTTCTGCCTGTAGTGGAGGTTTGAAGCGCGGGCCGGCTGAAGCCGGACCTGCGCATCGAGGGATTGGTGTTATTTGACGTGCCAGGTTTGAGATGCAGCACGGAAGCTGTAGTTGAGTCGCTTCCCGAGCCAATCGCGCTGCGACCGGAACAGCGCGCGGTCGACCGACGGATCTAGCTTTACTGGCTGCCGGGCTTTGATCAGCTCCGTAAGCTCAGCGCCGAAGACTTCCAAGAGCTCGCTGTCCTCGAAGGGCACGCTTGACGCCGTGGGCTGCTCGGCGGTCGCAAGTGGAGCGCTCGCTGCGGGAGGAGGAGGGGCCTCTTCCGCCGACAAGACCTTTGGAGTTGCGGCCTCGCTCTGCGTAGCGATCGATGGGGAACTGCGTTCTTCATCCGCTGGATCGGGCTCGGTCGCCTGAGTGGCAATCTCCGAGTCGCCAGGGTCGTCGCTGTCTAGCATCACGTCCGCGAGCATGGCGCGAATCTCAATTGTGATCTTCCCGTACCACGTGTATGAGTGCGGATAGATCTTCGAGATTAGAAACTCGCCGGGGTAGGAGCCCGACTGAAACTGCTCCAAGATCTTGTCCTTGATTTTGAATTCACCGATTGCGGTTTGCAGCTCACCGACATTGAAGTCGCCGTTGCCGCCTCGAATCGTCTTGACCTCCAGCGTGCCGGGGATCTTGATCATGGTGTTGCTCCAGAAAAAAAAGCGGCCCCTTAGGGGCCAAGATGAATGAGAGGGGCTGCGCGGGAATGCAAACCCGCGCGAGGGATGGACTGGATTGCGTCAGGCCCTACGAATTCGCGGTTCCTGTGGCAGTTTCCAGAATTTTTACGTCACTTCCGAAGATGCGTCGGGGTTGAGGTGCTGCTCAAGTTTCGTTTTGATTTCTTGCGCAACACCTCTCCATGAATGGGGGTGGATGAGATGATTCTCAGGCCAGTTTTGGAGATCTTCGTCGCTGAACTTCGCGACGCTCGTCGCGTGCTTGAGGAGCGCGTCTACGACAAACATTTGAGCGAGCGGGCCATAGGAGGAGAACTCCATTAAGTCCGTGACGCACTCAACGTTTGTCATTCTTTCTCGGTTTGAGTGGTGAGGCATAGTTGGGCCTTTAAGAGGGAGGCCCCCCAATCGGGAGGCCCCGATGGGTCAATGAGAACAGCAGTCTTAGATCGGATGTTCGGAGAACGTGCCATCCGCCTGGTGTGTGACGAGGCGGTTGCCCACGTTATTGCGACGATCCGCAAGCACCTCGACGTACATGCTCTCGGGAAGGGTAATGCCGAGTCGATGCAAGACTCCGCGGAAGTAATCGAGGTCCAACCCAAAGGGATTTCGCTCGTAAAGATTTGAATAAAGGAAGTCGCCGCCGAATTCGCCGTCGTCGTCTGCATCCGGATCAGTGTCAAGAAGCTCGACCGGCTTCGGTATGACCAGGAAGAAATGGCCCATGGGGCGGTCCCAGCCTAGATTGACCGTGATGGCATGGCCGTTGTGCAGGGTTTTGAAGAAATGATTGCTCATCGCAAGCTCCGAAGAAGAGCCCACTCGCCCGTTCGGGCGTGGGCCCGGTAGGGGAAGGAGCAGGGCGTCCAATGGGCGCCACTGCTTGGGTTTAAATCGGGATGACGCGAACTGCGCCGGCACCGCTCAGGACTTGGACCCGTTGGCCAGGCTTGAGCGGGATGTCAGCCTCCTGCGCGATTGCTTGGGTTTGACCACTATCGAGTCGTACAACGACTTCGATGCCAGCGGCTTCGGACACCTTGCGTTCGACAGAATTGCCGGCGATACCGCCGATGAGCGCGCCTATGGCTGCCGCGACATAGGACCCCTTGTGGTTTCCGATGGCGCTGCCCGCCAATCCGCCTAGTGCGGAACCTGCTGCCATGCCTGCCCCGGAGTTGTAGCCGGCCTGAATGGTGATTGGTCGTGCCGAAATGACCGTCCCCGATTGGACCTGCTGCACCTGCTGAGCTTGCTGGTAGCTGTACACGCCGCCTGAGGCGCTCTGATTTGCACATCCGGCGAGAAGGCCGGTCACCGCGATCGAGGTGACAATAGCCGCACGTCGGGTGTTGCCTCGGCTATGCGTGAAGCCGTGGGCGCATGCGCGCACGGCCACGTAGGCCCGCGGTGCCAGGGAAATAGCCCCCCAGACAATGGCGCCGACGCAGATGCCAAAGGCGATAGAAAGGCTTGCAACGCTGAACGTTGAACTCATGTCGGTTCTCCTGAATGAAAAAGGGGAACCGCCGCCCCATTCGGGGAGGAAAGTTCCCCGATGGGCTGAAAAGACACTCCTGGTCGCTAGGACCTGCGGTCACCGAATGGTGGAGCCAAACCGCAGCACTGCAAAAGATGCCAGATGAGCTCTGACGGGCATACTGGGCGGAATCCTACACACAATCTCAACGGTTTGGCAAGAGGGCTACCGAGCTTTTTTGGAGCTTGCCGCCGCTCTATGATGGTTGCGGTGCTGCGGTGGCAGCGTCCTGTTTTGCCGTGGCTTAGGAATAAACTTGAACTCCGTATTTTCAATCCCGAAGTACGTGACACGATCGGTGTTTGCGGGGCTCGGCCTGGTCGCGGTGATCGCACTGTCTGGTTGCGCGACAACCTCCGGTGCCCTGCATGTCGCGCCGGAGGGATTGGACTTCGACTACACGGTCAGTTCGGACGGCGGCCACGTTGCGGTACGCGCATTTGGTGACCATGGAAAAATCATTCTGGTCCTGGACCAGCCGTTGCCGTCGAAGCTGCGGTCGGTGCCAATTGAACTGCCAGGAGGGGCTCGGGGAGATGCCGAGGTGCGAGGCAACTACGTTTTTGTACCTGGCAGGCCGGACCGCTTCTCCGTGCTGCTGCCTGCAGGCCGCGTTGATGTCGTTCGATCGTCTGTTCTCGCAGCGGCAGGGTCCGACTCCGACCACATACCCGTCCAAAGCCCACCAACCGCCTCTGGCGACGAGGGCGACGGCGACGAAGTTGAATCCAACCTCGACTGGAGTGCTTCGGAGGTTCAAAACGGCGCTGCAGCTCCGGTCCTACAACAAGGCGGGCCAGTGCCAGCGCGGCCTGTCGGCTATAACGATCTCCGGCTGGGGCCACTGCCGCCCACAGGTGAACAACCTCGATGAAGGAACTCGCAATGAACATTATTTCTCCCTGGGCAAGCAAGTGCCGTGCTGGAACTCAGGCAAGACACGAACGTCTTGGTGACGTGTCAATCCTCGCTGAATGTGGGGATAGCCGAGAAGTCGAAACAGTGACGCTGGACAGCGAAGGGTGCGAAGTGCGCGCTGTCGAAACGGTGCCGGCGGCGGAACTGACGTCGGTCGACCCGTGCCGAGACTTGCTGCCGCGCCGAGCTCCCGCGACCATACTTTCCTTTAAGGCTCCGAGTCCGGAGTGAGGGACTTTCCTCTCTCTCGAAAATTGGTGTGGTGCTGCAGGAAATTCCATTGATTTCTTCATCGCCGAAACGTAAGATGTCGGCTAGAAAGCCGTCCGACAGCTTATGTCGGAATCTTTTGTAGCACTGCGGTTTGGCTCCACCATTCGGTGACCGCAGGTCCTAGCGACCAGGAGTGTCTTTTCAGCCCATCGGGGAACTTTCCTCCCCGAATGGGGCGGCGGTTCCCCTTTTCTTTAGGAGATCCGTCATGGCTCAAGCAAACACCCCCAAGTACTTCGATGCTCATCTTCGTGGCCTCGGCTATGTTCGTCGTGTTCGCGAAGTTAAGCCCAAGAAAGGTGCTCCGTTCCTTGCGTGCAGCATCAGCATCTTTCACGGTGAGGCGCAGGAAGGCAGTGCGGATTCACTCACCTGGCTCAATTGCGACGTAAAGGTCGTCGGCAAAGACGCCATCAAGGTCATGAGCGAAAAGCTTCAAGAAGCCGCGAACGACTCCAGCCGCAAGGTCCTGGCGTCCGTGACCATCGGCGATCCGTACATCGACACCTACAAGATCACGAGCGGCACCCGTGCCGGTCAAACAGGGGTGGTCCTCAAGGGCCGCTTACTGAAGATCCACATGGCGAAAGTTGATGGCGTGATGGTTTATCAGTACGTTGAACCCGAGGCTTCGGCCGATGGCGTTCGAACTGGCACGGATGACAACTGAGTCCTAGCCAACCCCGGAAACTCCACACACGTGGAGTTTTCTTCAATGTGCGCCGGTGGTGCATATTGAAGAAGACTTCGCAGGTTGTTCAGTGCGCGCCGCACTCAAAAAGGCGCATCCCGAATATCTGGTTAGGCTGCTGAACAGGCCAGATGAAAAAAGCAGTGTCCTCCACCCTCAGTCGATTCGGTGAATTGGCGTTCCTCGATCGAAATTGAGCTACCCGTCGCGGCCCTGAACCGGCCGCGGCTCTCTCTTCCGATCCCGGCTCTGTCCAGGGCAGGGCACACTTGGCCCGAGTAGGCTTGCCAGAGGCGACTTCGTCGTCTGTGGCAAGCCTATAGTCAAGCTTACTCGGGCGCCAACCCTATCCGCTATCCCAGGCCAGCAGCGGCCCGTAACGCTCGCAACCTTAGCGCATGAAGCGCTCCAACCCCCGCCCGGCACCGCCGGACGGGGGTTTTTGTTGGCCTTGCGGTTAAAGGACGTACACAATCGCCCCGTCGGGCACACCGGGCGGCAACGAAAGGACTGCCGCCCCGCCAGAAGGCGAGCTCAGAATACCGCTCCTGGCGACGCCAAAGAGAATCGGCAGGCCATCCTCGTCGTCCGGGAACATCCGGTATAGATCTACCGCGCGTCCGCCTGGAAGAAAGTAGATGTAGGCGGTGCCACCCACAACGACATTGCCCGTGCCGAACTGTGGGCTGAACCAGGTCGGAAGGTCGAGCGCCGTGGACGGGGCTGATCCAGAAAACGTTGGGTTAGATTTTGCAAACCTGGCTACTGAATTCGCGTAGATGCGCAGACTGCCTCCGGACACGACCGCCTCGTGCTGCTGCTGCATATCCAACGTAGTCTGCTCCGACGTGGAGGCCAGAGATGCAATTAGGATGAACAGCGCCAGCAGCGGAATCATCAGTATGCTCATAGCTGTGCGTCCTTTGGGACGGGGTCGCCGCCGGAGGTGGTCAAGAGATCCCGCAGCACGTGTAGCCGTGCCCGACGTTGCCCGCGTACAGGCTCTTTCCCATGACGTTGTAGAAATTCTGGTTCCTGCCTGCGCTGGTTACGCTGGTTACGATCATGCCGGCCGGGCACCAAGAGTTGTCCGTAGGGAGGTAATTATCGGCACGTCCCGCGAAGTAGTACTCGCAGCGAAATTGTCCTCCGCCAGACTTTCGCCACACTCCGGCCTGGCAGGATAGGGGTTCACCGATTCCCGTCCTGGCCACCAGGCCGTTTGCTTCGCATGCCCAGCCTTCGTTGGCGACCCCGCCGACGTACACGTATTCGTAGGCGTTGAGGCGTCCGTGAGAATAGGTTTGGCCCATCGAACGTAGTGCCCCGCCGCGGACTTCGCCTGCAGTGACCACATGATTGTCATTTAGAACGCGAAGCCAGCCATCGTTGCCTGCTGTATACCAGCCGCTACGGGTAGATCCGTCAGCGTTCTGTATTACCAGTGCGCTCTTAGTATTGATATTGCCGGAGGCCTCCACGGTCTGAGTGCGAACGGTGCGTGTGTTATTGAGGTCATTGCCATTCATGTCGATACTCGTGTTCATCCGGTTGACCTCTGGCCTCCCAGCGACCGAATTTCGATAGAGATAGTCCGTAACCTGGCCGGCGCTGTTGAAGAACAGCGCGGTGGCCAAGTTGCCGCCGGGCAATGCCAGTCCGAAGCCGGAAACCGGCACCTGCCAGCTTCCCATTGAGCCTTGAGCTATGGCGGGCTGGCGCGCGAGAACGAACCCGCCTCCCTCCAGCAATGCAGCGGTACGACGCAGGTCTTGTTCCGGAATGTCGCCGCCACCTGTCACCAGGAGTGCTTCGAGAATGTTCTGGCCACCCTGCGTTACGCGGCGTACTGCGAGCGTATAGGCCTGGCCGTAAGGATTGAGCGCGGGCAGGGCGGCGGGCAGGTTCCCAGCGTTGCGGATCGTGTCCAGTGAGATCGTGACAGGACCGCCGGCGGTAGCAGCCAGAAGAGATGCATAGTTGTTTTTGACGTATGCCGCAGCGGCGTTGCCCACCTGTTTTTGATGAAATGCCGCTTGGCGGCTTGTGAGCGTGGCCATGTAGTCGGTCTGGTTCCAGAGCCATGCTCCCAGGCCTATCGCGAAGAGAAGGAGCACCAGCATGCCCTCGACCATTGTGAAGCCCGCCTGCTTTCGCCTTGAAGCGGTCAATTGGTAGCGTCGGTTCATAATCTGTTCCCGAAGATGGCAGCGGCTTTCTGCGCTGCAATTTCTGTGTTCAGTCCGGCGAAGTCGCCTTTGCGGATCTTGGCCCGGATGGCAGTGTCCTCTTTGCCATCCAACACCAGCCAGTTGATTTGCAGGCGCTTGGCAATCCCAGTGCCTGTTTTGACTGTTTCAAGCTGTTGGTGAATCACCGCGCTGATGTTGTCAGCCAGCATGGCGTTGAACGACTCAACCGATGCGCCCGAGCCAGCGCATAGCGATTGCAGTTTGGTGAAAGTGAGCTCCGGACTGTCTGCGTGCAGTGTGGTGAGGACGGGCCATCCGTTGCCGCTTACACGGACGACCTCGATTGCGGAGGACGGGTCGCGGGTCTCCCCAAGATAGAAGATGTTCGCGCGAGAACGCAGCCCTCGCATAAGCTGCTCTTGGTAACCGCCATGCTCGCGTGCCACCTCGATTTGAATCGCGCGGCCCCTCCCGTGCATGCCATTCAACGATGTTTCAGGCGGATCAGCCAACGCGATGCCAAGCCCACCATGCCGTTCAAGCCGGTCGATGAAGATCGCATCAGCGGTGGACGTCTTTCCGTGGCGCATTCCTCCCGACACGACGACTAGGCCACTCAGCTTCGGCTGTATCAAATGGTTGAATAGCCGGTCCGCCATACCGAGCGATCTCAGCGGTCGTGTCTTCACATCCGCGCGGGCCAGGATGAATATGTCCTGCGAGTCCACGTCGAAGAGCTGCGTCACCCTGAACTTCTCCTCGCCTAGGGTGGCGGTGAACTCCGACTTCGTCAGTGTCCGCAGTGCCTGCCTGCATTGCTGACGCAGCAGATTGACGTCCGCCTGCAGGTGGCCCGGGACCTTGTCTGAGAGCGATTGACTTCCCTCCAGTTCACGAAGCTCGGCGTAGTCGGGCCCGATGATCATATCGACGAATCTCAGGTCGAGGAGGCTGGTTGCCTCCTCCAAGGTAACGGGTGTGTTGTCCATCAGCGTGCAGTCATTACAAGGTCAACATTGCCGGTGGTTGGGCAATTGGTCATGCTGACGAACTGAGCCGTCCGGGAGAGGTTGGCGCGCAGAGGGATGCAATTGCTGCTGGGGACAGCCCGGTAGGTAATCACGAACTGGGTGGCCGATCCAACGACAGTCACCTCGCCATCCCAACTGTGATACAGCGTGCCCGTCGTCGCGCCGACCATGTTGCTCGGAATCGCGCCGGCGGCTTGTAGCGCCGCAGTTGTGACATTGGCGTACCCATTCATGTCCCGGAGGAGCTTGGCCCCCTTGACGAGCTGGGCGATGTTCTGAGCTTCCGTGTTGTTCTCGGTGTCCTTATTGAGGACGTAGTAGCCTCCAAAGATGGCGCTGGCCACGATAACGGCAAGCAGCATCCACGCCAGGAAATCGGCGACGGAGGCTCCTGCTTGGCGAGCTACCGGCGTGCCGGCGTGAGGAAGCGCATAGCCAGTGACCTTCTGCGAAGCGCCGTCGGATAGCGACTCGCGATCGGCTGGTGCAGCGGTGCAGGAAGGGTCGATGTTAAGGGTCATGTGATGCTCCAATAAACGGGAGTAGTTGTGCAACGCGCCTTCGGCGCGCAGTTAGAAAACTCGATCGCCCATCGCGGCGGTCTGAAGTCCGAATAGTCCGAAGAAAATCACGGCGGCGAGTGCGGTTACGCCAATCAAGCCCAGGAAGAAGATGACCTTGCCCGACGCCTCAAGCCGCAGCGCGGCGTTCTCTGCCGAGTTGGCAGCAAACTCAGACAGCGCATAGGCGAATCCCTCGCGCGAGGCGATTGTGGTGATGTACGCGATCGATTCTTCGTCCGGGAACTTGTGACCTGCCAGGTCTAGCGCGACGCCAAGGTTTTTGCCCATACTGAGGCCATACATAGTGTCTTGCAGGCGCTGTTGCAGCCAGGGGCTCGCGTGCTTATGGATATGCACCATGGTTTGCAGCAAATCCGCACCGGCATTAAGCAGGATTGCGAGATTGGAAAAAAAAACCGCGCCCTGCATGGTCTTGTACGTGGACCATGGGGGAATGCGTTCGAACGCCAGCCTCATTGATCCGGTCCAGTTGGGCAGCGACCAACGGATCGCAAAGCCAACCGCGACAAGGCCGGCCAGGATGAAAATGCCGAAATGCCGGATGGTTTCGCTCATCCAGTAGACAAAGGCGGTGTACCCCGTCCAAGTTGTTGGATCCGAGCCTCTGGCGAAAACTGGGACCACCTTGAAGGAGACAAAAGCCAGTAGCACGGCGGCCATAGTTAGAATCACTGCCGGGTACGCGACAGCGCTAATAATTGCGGCGCGGACACGTGCCTGGCGCTTGATGTGCTTTATGGCGTCTTCGCACCCGGTGGCGATGTCCCCCGCTTTCTGGGCTGAAGCGAGCATAGAGATCTCGGTGCCCGGAAGCCAACCTTCGAGTGCCTCGGAAAACCGATCGCCGCTCATCCCGCTGGAAAGGCGCACTAGCACCTCGTGTGCGAAGACCGCGATAGTCGCCTTCGGGCGGCGACCATTGCGGCTATGCGCCTTCTGAATGTCGACAAGGGCGTCGAAGACCGGAACCTTCGATCGCGCCATGGCGTAGAGGGTTCGGTAGATCACTATGCGGCGACGCGAGCTAAGCTTTGCCATGACGAGAGCTCCGGCGGTTGAAGAGTGTCCGCTGGGCGCGGCGCGTGCGCCTGGCCTTGCGCGGCCCTATGCCTTCAGCGAGCCAGTCGTCGCTGTCTAGCGGCCGAACCATAAGCTCGCCGAGATCCGGATCCACGCGGCCTGCTTCGATCAATCGGATCAGATGCCCGCACTGGGTTACGCCACCCATCTCCTGCACCCAATATTTCTGCGCAGCGAACGTCCCGTTCTTACGGTAGACCGACATCAGTGAGGGGGTCGGGGACACCACTTCGGCGCAGACGGTACGTCCGACCAGGCCGCGGCGGCAATGCGAGCAGCCCTCGCCTCGAATCCGAACACCCGATACGTCGCAGACTCGCCTAACCCGGTCGCGAAGCCCCGGCTCAAGTTCGCCCTCCGCTTTGGCGAACGGCTTGCTGCAATGCCGACATAGGACCGGAACTAGGGCCTGGTTGATGATGCCGATGAACAGGGTTGGATCGGTGAGCAAATTGCGTGGCACGCCGGAATCTTCGAGCCTGTCAAAAGCGCTCATAGCATCCTTGACGTGCAGCGTTGCAAGGGTAGGGTGGCCGGTTAGCGCTGCGCGGATAGCAGCTCTCACCGAGGCCTTCCCACGAATCTCGCCGATCAGAATCGAGTCCGGATCTGACCTCAGCATGTGATCGATGGCATCGACCCACGCTGCTTCAACGTCTTCTTCGCTGGTGCCTGCCGGGATAATCGGTTCCTGAACTGCCACGTAGACGGCCTCGGCGCCATTGCGGACGGTGACCACCCGAATGGGCTGCTCGACGGGGTCTTCGGCCGTCGCGACGATGAGCTCCCCTTCTGCTTGCAGCAACGCTTGCTTCAGGTAGTGGTTCAGTGTGGTGGACTTGCCCGAGCCAGTGGTCCCTGTCACCAATACGATTCCGGACGTCTTGCGGCCGAATGATCGAATTTGGGCACATTGTTCGGGCAGGTAGCCGAGCTCCGCCATGGACTTCGGCGAGTCTCCGGTATCGGGATAGAGACGGATGACGAGCTTTCGACCGCGTGCCGCTGGGCCAGTCGCAATCCGGCAAACAAACAATCCCGACTGGCGGGCGTAGCGCTCCATGAGTCGAGCGTTCTGCTTTCGGGACGGCTCGTAGTTGTCGGGCTTCTCGCACATCGACGTGTAGAGCGTGGAGATTAGGTCCTCCGCCACGGCGCGGTCCAGGGTGAATCGACTCTCCGGAATGCCGTTGATTCGGTATTTCACATACGTCTTATCGACGTCGGGAAGAAAGTGAATGTCGCTCGCGCCCAGGCTCGCTGCCTCGGAGATCATTCGATTGATCTGTTCTTGCTGGGCGGTCTTGGTGTTTCCGAGGCCTTCGGCCATGGAGAGCGCAGCGCCGTCCTTCGCGGACTGCTGTAGGCGTTTGATCTCGGTGTGACTGACCGTCCGCAGTTCGAAACTTACTCGGTTGAGGCGAAGGCGCGATATGTATGACATCACACGCATATCGTCGCTGTGCTCTTCGTCCACGTACAGGACGCCGTCGTCGGCCAGCACGACGCGGTCGATTACGTACTCAGGCGCCTGCCAGTCCCCGCCGACAGCGCTGAGATTCTGAACTCGGCGTGCAGGCGCCATGGGCGGGGCGAGTGTCTCGTTCTGGCCTTCGGGCGAGTTGGGGGCATGGATGGTGGTGTCCATTTATGTTTACCTTCCAGGCTGGAATGGAACCGCGGCCCCGGGGAAGGGAGACGTCAGGCGAACAGAGCCCTCGGTAACGCTTTGGGGGGCTTCCGCCGAGAAGCCCAGGCGTAGGTCTTGACCGTTCCGCGTAAGGACCACCCTGTCTACGGAAATTGATTTCACGCGATAGCCTCCGGGGATGTCCTCGCCTGCGCGAGCTGTGGCCTGCGCGCCGCCCGCGTACACCAAAATGGCGGATAGCTTCCCTCCAATCCCTTGTACAGACCGAACCGTAGGAACGCCGGTCGCACTGCGATCTTCGACGCGAGACGTCTTTTCGTAGGCCAGTTTTGCTTCATTCATTCCGGTCAGCGCTTCATAAGTGAGCCTGCGTAGCTGGATTTCGGCGAGGTCTGCGAGGGTGCTCGCGGTTGCGGGGCCAGAGTCGGGCGAGCGCGCGACTTGCCCGACCGCGTGGGAGACAGGTCCGAGCATCAGAGCGACGAACGCCGCTAGGCCAAATACGTTCTTACTTTCCATAGATCTCTCCTTTAAGCGTGTAGGAGAGCTTTCTCTCCTTGAGGGACGTAGACTGCTCCAGCAGCCGCACGCCGCGCGTGTCAAAACCGGCGAAGACGGAGGCGGCAGGCCAATCACTGACGATTTCGAAGGTCGCAGTGCTCCAGTCCGGGGCGGGCTCGCCTACCTGCTCGTTGGGGGTGCTGTGAGTAGGCGGAGCCTTTGGCGCGACCTTGATCGGAATAAGCTGCTTCTGGAGGTGGGAGACAAGGCTATCCACCCTGTGTCCGATCTCCAGCATCTCGTCGTCGCCTCCCGCAGGCGCTTTGGACATGACGCGCACTGTCGCTTGGTCGGCGTCCGCCTGGATCGACACGGCGTATCCCGGGGGAAACACCGCTGCCGCTGCTGCTCTGAACTCCATGACCGTGGCGCCGGGCCGCCGCGCATATGCCGCCTCGTATGAACTCGGCGTGCAGTTTTGCGCGCGGAGTTCCCATGCAGCGACATCCAGTGGTGTCGATCTCGCGGCTGCTATGCAGTGCGAAATCATCGCGGGCACGGAGGGCGTAGTCGTCCATGGATGTACCAAAGCGGCAGGCCGAACGTCCTGGCCACTATCTTTCCGAACGCGCTCCAGCTCGGCCTGGCGGAGCCGTTCAAGGCGTTCTTCGCGCTCGCGTTCGTGCTGGCGCCAGACCATATAGACGATGGTGAGCGCGATGATCGCCGCCACCGAAAGGGCCAGGAGAAGCCATTCGCGGCGACTCAGCCCGAAGCGAAGCGGCTTTAGCTTGTGATCGCGCGTGGCAGCTCGGGCGAGTACCTCCAGCGTGACAGATGCATCACCGCCAAAGTCGAGCTCGGATGGGGCGTAGACGGTGACTTCCTTCCCCTTGGAAGAGAGCAGCGCGTAAAGAGCGCGCACTGCGTCCTGTGCCTGAGCCAGAGTGTCGAAAACAACGTCCGAGTCAGGCACCACGCCGCCATCCTTGAACGCGACAATGGCGAATCGCCCATCTCCGACCGCGAAGGCCGCAATAAGGGGGTCGAGCGTGGACTGCCCCTCTTTACGCAGCAGCAGGTCCGCCACGATCGAGGCGAGGCTGAACATGCCTTTCTGAACTCCCGCTTGCTTGCGCACAAAGCCGGCCTGGATGATTGTGGGCAGTCGGCGAATAGCGACGATGTCCATACCGTCTCGCTTGCCGATCTCGCGCGCCTCTTTCATGACCTTTTGGGGTTGCGAAAGTGTCTGCCAGTACAGACCGGAAACGAGGGACTTTCCGCCGGCCGAGATCACTATCACCCGGCCGGGTTCTGGTTGTTTCGGACCCATAGGCTCAGCTCGCTGTTGCTCTGTAGTCGCCAGCGCTGCCGCCAGACTCGTGAATCTCGGAGTCATCATCCAAGACGATAGGGGTGATTAGAATCACGACCACCTCGCGTCGATTGTTCGTGGAGCCCCCACCGCCCGTGAGCCAGTTTGATGGGCTGAACATCCCGCTCCTGTTCCCGCGGTCGACGTTCTGCTCGAAGCCGGAGAGAATCAGCGTCTGACCTGATCGGAGGCGTACACGTTGGGAGAAGATTCGGCTGTCCACCTCCGGGACTTCAATGGAGTTGTCGCCGCTCGTGACCGTGCGCAGGCGAGGATCTGTTGAGAGGTTCATCGTGAACTGCAGCAGCATCTGGTCGCTGTCGATCATGAACGGGAGAAGATCCATGGAGAAGCCGGTCGTGACGGTCCCCGGTGTGAGCGCCGAGGTTGAGCCAACTTGAGCCGTGGCGGTGTTGGATACTGCAGCAAGATAGCTGGTCTGCTTTGCTACCTGGACTGGGACAGGCTGATAGTTGAGGGTCGTGACCGAGGGCTGTGTCACGATCGATACGCGACCTTGGCTCGACAGCGCGCGGAGAATGGCTTTTGAGCCAGCGAACTGGCCGGCTGTGCCGGTTGCGGTGTCCAAGATTCCGATTGAGGCCGAGCCCGCGCTAGAGGCTGCGGTGAAGGCATTGGCGACAGTGATTCCGTAGTTGCCGTTCAGCGACTTGTACACAGCAGTCAAGTCGAGGCCTTGGTCATCTGTCTCTGTCCGCTGCACGACTGCCACGGTGATGTTGAAAAGGGCCTGTCGCGTGATGTTTCGGTTCTCTGTTTTGAGATAGGCCGCGATGCGGCTGAGCACGTCCGGCGTGTCCGTGACCGCCACGGTCCCAGTGCTGACGGACAAGCTCGATTGGCCCAGACCTGGAGTGAGCATGCTTTTGATCATCCGGTCCACATCCTCCGCCAAGTTCGATTCAATCGAAACCATCGTCGTCTGTGTGGAGCCGCCTGACACGGTGCTCCCGCCTGAGCCTGAGGAAGACGTGGCGCCGGCGGCACCCTGACCGCTAGTGCCGGATGATGCAAGCTGGGTGCCAGATTGCACGACAGACTGCATGTTGGTCTTGGACTGGATTGCGTATATGCGAAAGACTCGGGTGTCCAGGTAGTGGATCTGGACGGCGCCATCACGGAAAGTCCAGCTCAAGCCCAGTCGTGAGGTCACGGCATCGAGCAGCCCCGGTAGGGGCTTGCCGTCCCAACGAATGCCGGAGATCGTTGTGTCTCGTGCGGACATCGAGGGCAGCGATGAGCCTGCGCTGAGGGCGCCGACCCCGCCTGGGGGGATCGGCCCCCCGGATCCCGTCGGTGGGGTCATATCAGGCGTCCTGGCGGCGGTGCGTGCACCACCGCTCAGCGCTGTGATGGCATCAGGGGTGATCCTGACGGGCACTCCGCACAACGCCGTCACCGTTTGTCCAAACTCAAATACGCTGATCGGAGCGGCAGGGACAAATGTGATTGGGCATTGAAGGGGTGCGGGATATGCGGCCGCAGACGGCCGCGTAATTGGCGTCTTCGATACCCACGGGCGATCGATTACCTCCACTGCGCGATCTCGGGTCTTTCGCATGCTGGCTGCGCTGGCGGCGTGCTCGCCGTAGGCATCGTCCACGCGCGCCTCGGTATCCTTAATGCGCTGCAGAGCGCAGCCAGACAGGGTCGTCGCGAATGCGATCGCGATCACAATTGCTTTTCTCATCATTTCCTCTCCATCACTTCCAGTACTTTGTTGTCCCGATAGGCGAGGCCATTGAATTTCCTTTTGGCGACGTCATACGCAGCTAGCAGGTCATTGGCCGCATCCCAAAATTCGCCTCGGAGCGTGACCGGGACTTCGATGATGTAGTCGAAATCGGGGTGCCACTTGACGGGCTGCCACCCTGCCGCTTGGGCCCAGCCGTCGAGCGTCTGTTGAACGGTCTTACCCGTCTCGGCGTGCCACTCCTGGACGGGGGGTGGCGGCGGAACGGGCGGAGCGGTGCTTGTGGCCGCGGTGACATCGACGGTCGTGACGGGTGCGAGAGTGGCGCCACCTGGCGCAATGACGTCAGCTCCGGAGCGGCTGTCTCCCGTTTTTGGCTCCGCGATGGGTCCGCCTAAGGCGACTCCCATGAACGCGGCCAGACTGGAGCCGTCTGGCATCGAGGCGACGAGGGGCTGTGCGGTCGCCTGCAACGCAGGGGCGGGTGCAACGATTGGCTTGTACGACGGGTCAGGCCCGGCAGCGGCGTCAGCGGCAGTGCGACGAAATGCCAACTGCTCTCTCGTGGCAGGGACCGCGGCGCTGCCCGTCTGTCGAGCCGGCGTGGCCAGTCCCGTGTAGCTGCCTTCAGGCGGAATCCCAGCGCGCCACGCTACCGCTTCTCGCTTACCGAGTCTGAAAGCGAGGCGGGCTTCCATATGAGGCACGACAATGTATGGAGACTGCGCCTCCCAAGCGAGCAGAATTCGCCCGCCAGGTGCGTCGGCGAAAATGGCCGGGATCTCGGTTCCGGGTGCGAACTGCAGATACACCCTCTTGCCGTTGTCAAAAATCTGCACAGGAGAGATACCGCTGTCGCCGGCCTGCTTCCAGTTGAATTCATACACGGCCGGCACGGGGGCCGAGAACTCGGGCTGGGCGGCGGTGGCGATGGGCGGCATCAGCGCAGCCCATGCAATGACTATTAGATGGGTGAGGCGATTCTGCATTCAGTAGCTCCTGACTATGTTGGGGTCAAGCACGAGATCTCGCGCGACGACGATGTTTATCTTGTCCGCAGGTTCGAGCGTGAGGGTCCTCTTGATCGACTGATTCCGTTGGAGAATCTGACGGACGGTGTCGCTTAGTGCTTGACCCGCGGTGCCTGTCAGCGTCGAAGTGGCGTTGCCGCTGTTCGAGCCGCCACTTCCCACGTTTATGGTGACGTTCTGGCTCTTGTCGTAATGGCCTGCCAGCGCCGCCACTGCAGCTACGCCGAAGGCGCTTCCAAAGCGCTGCCAGAAGTGGTCGTCAACCTGTGCAGCAATGCCTGCGGCGCCCGTCCGATCGGAAATGTCCCAGCCGCCTAGAGCCACCCGGCCGCCGCTCGGGAAGTCCATCCGGTTGACAGACATGAGGATGCGGCTTTGGCCTTCAGCGATGTCCGTGCTCACCTCGCCAGTGAGCGCGGTGCCTCTCTCTATGAGGAGGTGCTCGCCACGTAGGCTGTCGTAGACGTCCGACGTCACCATGGCGCGGAACGTGCCCGGGGCATCTGTATTCAGGGACTGCTGGATCACAGCAGGGATGATCCAACCTTCGCGGATGTAGTATGGGGATGGCGCTGCGGAGGCGAACAACGGCGGCTTTATGTTGCCAGGAGTGCCGGCCTGTCGGCCGGCACTGGCCTGCGGTCCAACGACCTGGCCAACCGTGTTGGCGGGGCCACCGGCCGGCTGCGCACCAGGTATACCCCCGGCGGAAAAGCCGGAGGTGTCGATGCCGGCTGCTGTAGCGACGGTAGACACGTCACGAAGTGCTGCTTCCGCGCCGGCTGGGTCGCGATGCGATGATCGCCCGATCGTGGTTTGAGGTTCGTCGGCGTCCTGCGATTCCCAGAAACCGATCTCCACTGCGGAGAGATCCTCCTGTTGCGCGATTGTCACTGTGTTGCGGTGGTCCTCTATCCGCCTGGCATCGGCCTCGGTGCGAGTTGGCTCCGTAGTCGGAGCTTGATCAGCGATCTGCGGCGCATTAGACGGCTTGGGCGCGGCCTCTTCGTTCCGACTGAGACGGTCGCGTAGCTGGTCGGCAATCAGCCGCTGCACTGCGAATGGATTTCCTGCTTCCTTGGCGGCGCGCTCCTGCTCTTCCTTCCTAGCGCGGGCGTCGGCGGCGGATTCCGGCGCTATTCCAGCGAGCCGTCGCACGAGAACGAAGCCGAGAACGACGGCGATGAACGTGATTAGGACGATCTTGATCAGTCCTCGCGACACCGCAGTACGGCGTTGGGGCGAAGGACTGCTGGAAGGGGAGGGAGCGGCACTCATGGGTATGTCGCGCTGTTGAGATTCTTGACACCAGACACGCCGCAGCCGAAGAGCCCGCACGCTTTGCCGCGCCGGTTAAAGATGCGGACCTCATCTTTTCGAAGCTTCAGCAGTGCCCCATCGGGGAAAAGTCGCTGGACCACAAAGTAATTGCGGCGAACCGTAAAGTTGACTAGCTCTGCCGTTCCGTCCGCTCCCAGCGCGAAGATGGCGGGAATCTCCTGTACGTCGGCTGGGAGCTGTATCCAGGTGAACTTCCCATCATCGAAAACCATGGCGGGCTTGAACGGCGCGCTACCTTCCACCCGGTAATCAAAGTTCGCCTTCGAAATGTCGACGATGTCGGCCGGGCGCCCACCCTGGTGGGCACGCGACGATGAGCCAGAGCGGACGGCTGGGGCCGGAGCGTCCCATTCTGCGCTGCCCATTGGACCGTTCGGGCTGGCGGGCATCGGACCATTGCCTCCGAAGGTGTCCAGGCCGGCTACTGCGGAATCCTGATCGGGGTCCGCAGCCCAGTTGACGCGCTTGTAATACGAGCCTTTGGATGCTGAGACGAAGGTGACTTGATAGGTGCGGAGGTTCGTAATGATCGTCGCGGTGTTGAGCAGGTTGTCGCCCTTCGACATGACAAAAAGATCGCGCTTCGTTCGGGCCGGCTTGAACGTCCAACGGCTGGCGCTGGTATCCGACGCGTAATAGCCCTTGAGGATCTCGCCGGCGGCGAATTCCAGATGAACCATCGTGAAAGGCCGCATTAAGACGGGGTAGTCATAGTCGCGATCGAAGTTGAAAGTGACCAACCGCGCATCCAACGGCATCGGAACTGCAGCGTTCGGGCCCGTTCCGGCACGCTTCTGCGCCTGCGCGACCTCTGCTCGGACGTCGCTCTCCTGCGCGTGCGCCGGGACGCCCACGCAGAGCACGGCGATTACCGCTGCAAGTAGGGAAATGGCCTGACGCATTACTGTGCTCCCTGAATTCGAACGCTCGTGGGGCCGAAGTAGTCCGTGAGGGTCCACCACTCGATCTTGACGCCAAGCGGGTTGGAACGCTGCTCATCGATCGCTTGCTTATCGGTAGAAAGGAGGAATCGGATTGTCAGAAGCTTGGTTTTCGGCTCTCCGAATTCCTTGCCATTGACGCGCTCTTGCAGGGTGAGAAGCATGTAGGCCTGTTTACCGTCCACGCTGTAGGTGGTGGAGTTCTCGGTGACTTCACGCGTGAGTCCAGGCTGATCCGCTATGCGGACGCCGATCGGATCGACCTTGGCGAAGTAGTCGGTGAGCTGATCTGTCGCTGTGCCAATGGTCCAGCGAGTTGCTTTCGGGATGTCAACGTCGATTGAGTCCGACGGGTTCGGTTTGATGGTAAGTAGCCAGGTGGCCCATTGGCGCAGAAAGAACGTCTTATTGGCGGTTTCCGGCGTGAATCGCTCGGCAACACGGTCGGAAATCCAGACCGCGCCCGAGCGGGCGTCCCACTCGACGAAATAGGGGGTCTGCTGCTTGAGTGGCACCAACTGATATAGGGCAATGCCCTCGACCAGGGCGACGAGGAAGAACGCGAAGGCGACTAGCGCGGAGCGGTCGGCTTGTTGCAATGGACGCTGGAACACCGCGTAGTAGAGACGATGCGCGCGTTGGGTCAATGGGAGGATGTGCGCGTCGAACGACGGGTCCTCCGCGGTTTGGACGGGCGGCTGGGAAGTGTCTGTTGGGCGGAGATCTGGACGGCGACGGCGCATGAAGCGGCCCTTGAAGTTGAGGGGCATGGTTAGGCTCAGCGTTGGAGAGGATGCGTGGACGCGCACGCGTCGACGGCGCGGATGCAGTTACCGCTTGAAGAAAGTCCGTAGGAAGGGATAAACTCAAGCCGTAGGCTCGACCTTTGCCCGTGGCAATCGTTGGCCACACCAGCGGGCAGGGCGCCCTTGCGGAGGCCCTCCATACCAGAGTGGTCCGAGTTGGCGTTTGATAGACTCGGGCCCATCGAACAAAAATCGTATGGGGTGTCCACCATGTCCAAAGCAAAGTTCGGCTTGCTCGTTGCCGTCGCCGCGATTGCGATCGGCGTGGCTGTGTATGCGTTGCAGAAGTCGCGGGGATCCACCGCAGCAACGTCGATTGAACAGTCGAGCGTGGCGAAGCGGGAGGCCATTAAGCAGATGACACCGCTTTGTTTGGCCGGGATGGATTGCCCTGCAAATGCATCTGCCGGAGATAAGAGATGAGCGGACTGTTGGGATTCGCCGCGCTTGCGATCTTGGCGCGCGCTTTTCTGAAGGGCTTCGCTGCGGCGGGTCGCGACGACGGTGTCGGCGAGAGCTACGCTGACCGCTTCGACAAAGAATGGGAAGAGGAGTGGGCGCGGGAAGTGCGCGAGGGTTGAGGAGGTCATCGCTTGCCTCCGCTGCGCAAGATTTTTGCGGCCATGCCGCGGCCCACCATCCCTCGTCCGAAACTTTGCGCGTTTGCGCTGCCCCCCGCAACGAGCGCCTGTGCAAGGCCTGGTACTTGCCACATCATGTATGCAGCGATGAATCCTAAAAGGGCGATCGCGATCATCGCAATTTCATTGGACGCGAAGTAGAGATCCGCCTCCTTCCGGCTGTCGATCTTGTCGTAAAAGCTGACCAGTGTCGGGACAACACCCTTCGTTATGAGCACAGCGACAAACCACGCGACAAGCTGCTGCAGCGAGGCAGCGATCATGAATCGCAACCAGCCGTCGAACAAGAAGGAAACAGCGGGGATGATCGATAGGCCGACTAGCAGCGGCCCGAGGGCGAGACCGAGCTGCAGCATGACATAGGACATCTGCAAGACGACAATGAACGCGATCGACATCAGCACCATCGCGATGATTGCCAAGATTTGGCATAAAAAGATCACAAGGATGAGGGGCAAGTTCTTGAGAATCTCGAAGAACCCAATCTGATCTTTGTTGACGCATTCGGCGGGGCGTGAGTCGATGATCCAGTCCAGAGGATTCAGTGACCACCCTCCATGCATCTTGCAGTAGAGGGACTTTTCCGATTCCTTGCGCTTGCCATCGGCGATGAGCGAGATGGTGTCCATCGTCAACTTGAGAATCTCGACCGGATTTGCCGAGCCCTGAGTAATCTTGGTCGACGCTTCCTTGGTCGCGGTAACGAACATATCTCGCGGAACGCCATTCATGCTCTGCACGATCACCAAAACCACACCCATCCTCAGGATCAGATTGAAGAGGCTGACGAGGAACTTGACGGTGTCGCTGGCGAGGAAATAATCACGGAGCAGAAGCCAGAGAGCCGTACCCGAGGCTCCAACGGATAGGAGGATCAGCCCCTCCTCTTTAAAAATGTCGGCCAGGGCAAAGCCGGCCGTGTTGACGGCCGAGAACGCCTGATTGAATAGGGCTGCGACGTCCATGTCAGCCTCCGAGATGCCAGCCGAGCGCGCGAGCACCTGCATCAAGCGCGAAGAGGGCGGCGGATGTGAAAATCACTGCGACAAAGCCGGCTAGCGCGTTGGGGGACGCGCTGTCGACCTGCACGATGGCGATCGCCAACGACAGCCGCAGAGACTTCGCTGCCGCGCGTAGCGGCTTGTGCTCAAGTCGGCCACGCGCAGCAAGCTCCACCCTGTACCTGCGCCGCTCCTTGCATACGATTCGGAGCTCGCGACGGCTGCGGCAAAGGGCGAGTAGTACTCGACGGAGAGGCTTACCTGTCATGTCTAGAGGCCAAATTCGAGGCTTTTCATCTTTCCGATGGCGGAGCGCTTGTTCGCGGCTTCTTTGGTGACCGCGTCGTACCGCTGTTGCGCGCCTTCAACAGAAAGCTTGTTGAGGTCCTCTTTCGTGGCGCGGTCCTGGAGATCAAGCACGACCTGGCGCTGCATGAGACTGCGCATCTCCAGGAGTTCGCCGGCCAAGACGCTGGACTGCTGATTGAGGAGCTGCAGGCCTTGGACGTTGCCCTCAATGCCGGGAATCTGGCGGGACAACTGGCGTAGATTTGCAGCACGCGACGCGAAGGCCTCCATGGTCGCGAAGTCCTGGTCGAGCTGTTTGCGGTACACCCCGCCCTTGGTCTGAGCCAAGTGGACGAAGGCCGTACCCCAACGCTCAGGGGTCATGTTGAGAGACTTCATCTCGGCGCTCGCAGCGTCGTACATCCCTTGTAACTGCTTGCCCGCTTGGTAGAGATCGGAAACACTGGAAACGAGGTCGCGCATGGAGACTCCCTGACCGCTATACGCCTGGTCAGCCAGGCTGAGCACATTTCCGCCAAGCCGTTGTAAGTTCGCCAGGTTTTGTTGAACCATCGTGGTCTGCTGCGTGAGCTGCTGGGTTTGGTTCATCACGCTCAAAAGCTGTTGCGCGAAGTTGGCGCCGTCGAAGGTCGGAATGCCGGACGCTTTGGGGGCAATGGCGAAGCAACTCATGGCGATCGCCGTAAGGGCGCGAATGACGGTCCTGCGTTTGGGCGAGTGCATAGTCGTACCTCAGTAGTGAACACGGTTGTAGAGCGCGCCGTCGATGATGACGTCGATGGCACGCGGGCCCTTATAGGGCAGCCACACCACGCTGCTGAACACGTGCACGGTAGTGGGCGTACCGCCACCGGCGTCTCCGCCCGGGCCGCAGTTATCGCAGACCTCGTAGTGGCCGACGTATCCGCTGACGCATGCGCGTTGACCGGGCGAGCCACTCTCATTGCTGTCGGGCTCCGAAGTGGCATAGGTCCCCTGAAGCCGGAATTTCGGCCTGAATCGCTTTGTTTCGCCTGTCGGCGTCCCTTGAGCGACCACTTGACCTCGCCGCGCTGGCTCGTGGCCGGCCGGGCAAAGGTCGTATGGCTCGCGCGACTTCTTTGCGTAGTTGTTTGCGCCCGCCATTGCGCACGTAGGGAACGGTCCGGGCGGAACTGCATTCAGGACGCGCCAGAGCCGGTTGAGGTAGCCACTGCATTGGCTAGGGGGCTTTATGCCGGCAAGACATAGCAGCACTCCGCATCCCCACTCCGATCCACCTGGTTCATAGTCGGAAGTGTCGGGGAGCTGGAATGGTGCCGAGAATGCAGGCGCTTCGACAATAAGGAGCAGCGCCAGAAGCGCGCGGGCTGTCGATTTACGGATTTGATGCACGGACCACCTCTCGGAAGTATGCGTCGCGCCAGTCCTCGCGGTCGGACGCGCGATAGTGGTCAAACAGCGCTTGGGCGTCCAGTTCGCTCCGCAGGACCGCCAGTGTGCGTGTATCCAACTTCAAGGCAACCTTCCGCATGAAGCCATCCTTCTGCGTAAGAAAGTAGTCTTGCTTTGGAATGCCCTCGGCAAGTTGGTCGATTTGTTGCGGATTTAGGCCGAGCTCCGTAAACGCCTTGCGCAGAGATGGCGAAGTTTTGGCGGCCGGGTACGGCAGGATGATGCGGTTCGGGACGTTGTCCCGAATCGACGCATATATCGGCGAGTTGATGTACCGCTCCGGCGACTGGGCGTCCATCCAGACGCAGCCCAATAGCTTGCGGAGGGTATCGATCCACTCGGCCAGCTTCCTTGCAAAGATCGGCTCCTCCAGAAAACCCCATACCTCCGGCAGGCCGATGAACGTCGGGGCAATCAGTCCAGAGTTGCGGCGACTTTCAATCCGATCTTGAATGCGATAGAAGCAATAGATGAGATATGGGATGAGGACGTCCGGCTGCGCCAGGAGCTTTCCCATCTCGATGCCGAGAACAGCGGCAGCTCGTCCAGCCGCGATTTCATCGAAGATGTCCAAGCCGTTGTCGAACCAACGCGCATTCAAGGCATCGCCGACCCACTCTGCCAGAGCATGCTGGAAGGAACCGACAGGGAGCTGCACGTAGACTGCGTGCAGCCTCCAGTCCTTACGCTGGAGTTGGCGGGTTGCCAGAAGCGCCTTTTCTAGTTCTTCCCTGTCGTTGCTTGTTGCGAGGTACCCGCGACGCTCGGCGAGCGTGCAGATCCAGTCCTTGACAAACTTCAGGTGCCGGACTTCGCCAATAAGTGAGAGGGGGTTCACCGTCAGCCGATTGGTGCTAGCGTCTTCAGGATCGCAATAGACGCCGCCTTGCATCATTATTGGGATACGACTTGAGAAGGTTCGGTCGAAGATGAAAACGTCGGAGCCGAGGTACTTCCGAAAGAGGGTCCAGCCCAGGTTGACGATCGTGGTCTTCCCTAAGCCAGTTTCCCCCGACACCAGTGTGTGCCCGATATCGTGATAGAAGCCGGTCCAGAAGTATGGCGTGCCGTAATCGGTCGGCAGGCCAGCCAGGGCCGGAGACGGCCGCTTCATCGTGTTCGAAAGATGGCGATTTTCCTTTGAGCCTTGCGAGACGGTGCGAAGAGGTACAGCGCGAGCGACGACAGCGGCGCGTAGCGGTGCCCATCGTGCGATGTCGCGCCATGCGCCGGGGATTGTGGCCGTCCAACTAGAAATTGCGCCCAGTGTTTCGACCAGAGGCAAGAACTTTGCGCCGATCAGGGCGTCACCGACCTTTCCGGCCGTTGTTCTGACCTGGTCCATAGCGCTGTCCCAATCTTCAACCAGGTCGCTTTGGAACGGTGCGGATAGCGATGTGATGCTCAGCGTGTATTGGCCATAGGAGGCCTTCCCGCGGCTAACGCCCTTTTTCAGGTCCTCCGCTTCGTCCGCTGCTTCAACTCGTCCTCTGTCTTCGCGCGGTGCATAGTTCGGATCGCCTGAGTTTGCGGCAACGGCAGCAAGCGCTCGCAGATCCAGCGCGTTCGTTCTATGGTACGAACCCATCTGGTCAATCATTTTCGCGCTGGCGTTGGCGTCTTGGATCCGATAAACGTGGCTGATCGTCAGCTCACCAGGAACCTTGAGGAGGTCATCCAGTGCATGCGGGCGGATGCGGGAAGGATAAAACTGGTGCGCGGCGGGTATCGAGGTGACAACACCGATTCGCTTCCGGCCTTCAGCTTTGAAAAGGATGTAGTCCTCTGCGGGGATAACTTCGCCGTGGGACATCGACTCATCGAGGAAGTCCACCATGGCTACTGCACTCCGACGGGGCGCGGCAGGCGCGGCGCAGGATGCAAGGAATGCGCCGAGCTCATCCCCGACGAGTCGCGTGAGCGTAAGGGCAGGCAGGCTCGCCCGCATCCGAGTCAGTTGCTCCTCAAAGTCTTTGACGGCTGCCGCCAGCTCAACGGAGGTGTATGCGAAGTCTGCCTGGTCAGACCAAATTCCACGCAGCGCGTGGATCGCAGCACGAAGGGGACCTACCTTCTCGTGCGCCATCGCGTGAAAGAAGCGGCCGGCGATGCGGTCTAGACCCGCAGAAGCGCTCAGGGCGATGGCGAGATAATGCCGATTCGTGTAGTTCGACTTGGTCTTGAACGCATTACTGCGCTCGTCTTCGACGATCTGAGAGTAGGGGTCAGGCATGACCGCGGGCGCATACGGGTCGCTCCGTCGGCGGTGCGTGATAAACCAGAAAGTCAGCGGATTTCTGCTCGCGACCTGGAATGCATGCTCAGCCTGGTGCATGAGGCTCAGCAACTGCGCCGCCGATTGACTGTCGGTGTCGGGTCCCGTGTACTCGAAGCAAGCCATCAACGCGGAATCCTTGTTGACGACGATCTGTTCGTTGTAGCGGAACATCCAGGGGAGGAGTTCTGCCGTGGATGCCAAGCCTCTCACGCGCGCTGATTCGAGCTCGCCTAGTGTGCCGGCGTCGAGCGTGTAGCCATTTTTCTCAGTCAGTAGCATGGGAAATCTCTGCCAAAGCCGAACGGGCGCTTGTTGCGCTTCTGGGCGCGTGTGGCGCGGGGAACGTAGTGGTCGTGTTGCGCCTTGTATGCCTGGTACACGTCAATCTTGTCCGGGTCCTTGCGCATCACGTACCGGATGCCTAGGTACATCGGGATGCCGATGAGGGCCATCCATAGGCTGCGGCTTATGAGCACGACCATAGGCGCCAAAAGCAAGAATGCCGCCGCCGCCCGCCGATCGAGCCCAATAATGCGGCGTTTCTCGATGAGGGCCTTATCGACCTCCACCTCAAGTTCATCGATCGGATCTCGCTCGTCCATGGCTGCGTCAGACGCCGATAGAGCACATCAGGTTTCGCCCGGACACGAGCGCGACCACCGTGGCGATACCGAAGATGGATGCGATGCCGCCAGCCAGGCGGAGAGCGAAAACTTTCACCTTCGATTGGCCATCATCGAGCAACCACATCAAGATCGCGCCGACGCAGGCGACGAGCACTACAACGGAGATCAGCTCGTTGTTAACCACCGCCTGGAAGCCGGAGCAAAGCCGGCCCCCAAAAATGCTCTGTGCGAAAGCCGGGGTTGGAGCGAGGAGCGCGAGCGTCGCGTAGGCTACGAGGAGCAGCCTATCCGTACGTGTAGCGAGGCTACGACCACGGATCCATTGCTGGAGTTGGTGCAATTGATGACTAATCATAGTGTTGGTCCTGGAGTTGGATTTTGGAAAACAACAAGCGGGTTTGGTACAACCCATTTGAGTCGACGCCCAAGATTTCCCTGATCTCGCGGGGGCCTCTGGATGACCCGACGCGCTGGGCATGAACGACGAATCTGAACGTGGCTGCGATCTGTCTGCGAAGGTCCTGCAGAGGCCAGTTTTGGGTTTCTGGTGCCATTCTCAGCATCGACTCCAAGCGGGCCAGGGCCATAGCACTGGAGTCGGCGTGCAGGGATACCTGGCTACCTGGGTGGCCCGTATTCAGAGCGTCCAGGAGATCGAAAGCTTCTGCGCCGCGGACCTCGCCAAGCACAATCCGGTCCGGCCTGCATCGAAGGCTGAGCCTGACCAGGTCACGCACGCTGATCCCGAGCGCTTGGTTGGCTTCAAGGCCAACATGGTTGGGTACGGCCAGGCGCAGCTCGGCCGTGTCCTCGACCGTGATGACGCGGTCTGTGCTCGGAACAAGGTCCAAAAGAGCGTTGAGAAGTGTTGTCTTTCCGGCGGAGGTAGAGCCGCTGAGGACGATGTTGTGACGCCGCTCGATGATCCACTGGAAAAAATCTCGTAGCGCGGCGCCGCCATGACGCAGGGCGCTTTTTAAGGACGCTTGTTCTTGGTCGGCAGCGGCGGTTTCGAGTGGGTCTTGCGTGACAACGTCGAACGCACCGCTTTCGACGTAGCTGTCCAGAGAGATGCGCTTCGCGGCGAAACGACGAACGCAGAGCATCGAGCCCCGCAGAGCGATGGGCTTGCGCGCGGCAGCGATTCGAAGGCCGGGCAGGCGCGCGTCTAGGAGTGGGGAGTTTGGCTTGCCGTTCTTGCTCGCGATCAACGTAATTGCGCGGTCGACTTGCTCCTCGCTAAGGCCCGCATCTACCTTGCGCATGACACCGCGCTCTTCCACCCATATGTCGTCAGCGGCGTTCACCATCACCTCATTCACTTCGTTGGAGGTGAGGTACGGTTCAATCACGCTGAGGTGTTGCCTCAGGATGTCTTCCGCGTAAGTGGTCGACGCATCCATCAATGCTGCTCCTGCGAACGCTGCGAGGAGGCCTGGCCTGCCGCGATCAGCGAAGGGTCCGCTGTCTCAATTGCGAGGGCTGTGCCCGCTCCGGCGACAGGAGACCTGCCCGCCGGCTGGTCGGCCGGTGTTCGCGGTGAAAAGGGGACGCGAACCGGGATAAGAGTGCCGGCACGAATTGCGTTGAGCTTCGCCTGGATTTTGTTTGCATATGCGGCGCGCTTGGCGGGCGTTGAGGCGTTGTAGGCGCCCACGGCGTCCCAGGTGACGCCAAGGCGATCGAAGTTCTCAGCGAGAATCCAAGCTCCGACATAGGCTGAGACGCATGGATTGAAGAGGTCTTGCTTCGATACGCCGAAGCGTTGCAGGCGTTCCAGATGGACGCTGTTGATCTGAGCTAGGCCGTAGTCGCAGGATGCGTTTGCATTGGCGCAGTTCACTGCCTCCGCTCGGCCGGAGGATTCCTGCATGACTATTGCTTGCAGCAGTTGAACGTCAATTCGGTGATAGGCCGCTGCGGCGGCGATGCAGTCGGCATGCGCGTGCGACGGGAGCATTGCCCACAGCGCTATCGCGGCGGCGAATCGATACCGGGTTTGGAACTGCACGTCGCACCTTGGAGGAAAAAGCCCCGCCGGGCTGCGAGCCCAGCGGGTAAGCCAGCGGATCGGCAACGAGGGATGCCGACGGCTGAACTTTCGCCTCACATGCGAAATTTGGCACTTGGTGAATTAAAGAGAATCCAAACGTTACGGCGTGTCGGCGCTTGTTGTTGGCCTCAGTACGTGATATGCGCGCGCCGCTATTGGCCTGAAGACGACCCTCAAGAGGTCCCGACTGTGAAGGCAGACATAGCTGGTTTCAATAATTATTCGCGCAAATGTATCGTGAGTTGTGAGAAACGAAACTAAATGCCTCCAAGGGGAAGGGGCCTACCCAAAGGCCGGGCACTCAAATCTGTGCCCTCAAAAGGCGCAAATGCTTAAGGGGTAAGGGCCCTGCAAAGGGCTAAGGGAAGGGAAAGGGCGAAAGGAGGAACCGAAAGGCGCGGGTGTGGTGCCTCGTCGCTTGAGGTCAGACGAGCCGATCGGCATTTGTCAATATGTCGCACGCTGTTACGTTTCTGGCGGAGCAGGTTTCCGCATTGACCCTGGGGCGTGGTGGCGGCGAGGCTTGTCGCATTTTCTCTGCTGCCCACGCCCATGAACTACCTCCGGCATTCCTCCTCTCGCCCGACTTGGCCGCCCGGGGCAATGCCGCCGCCAGATAAGGCTAAAGCGGAAATGCACCGGGAGCTCAGTCGAGTGTGCAGTGGGCCGCAACGTGCCGTCGCCTTGATCTGGCTTGGCCGTTTTGACGGCTGGCAGACGGCAACCGGCGGGGAAGGCGGTGTCGAACTCTACGACATTGCTTGCCAGGAATTGAAGGGCCGCAGCGAACCGTTTAGCAGCCCTATCTCGTTTGTCGAGTGGCTGGTAGATCTGCCTTGTACGGGCTGGCGAGCGGCAACCATCGATTCAACCAGCCAGTGGGACCCGCTCGCCGAGCGCTTCACCGATTTCCAGGCTGCTTGCGGCAAGCTTGTTGTCGTATACGCCACGGATGTCGGAGCGGATACGTGGCGCAGCTATGTAAGGGGCTATCTGGCCGCTGCCTTGGTCCAGCTTGAGAACGCAGACCGTGTTGATCTTCCAGTCTGACATTGTGTTGCTCGCCTGCGCTGGGGCGGCAGCCTGCGCACTATGGTGGCTGAAAAATCCTCGGCCGTCAGCCGCAGACGTCGGGCCTCCTGACCGCAAGCCAACGCCGCGGGCAGCTCCCAGCGCGCGGCACTTGGAGGTGCTTCCCGCGCATCGACTGTTTGACGTAACCGGTACGGCGCCTCTACTGGAGCAGATCCGCCAGCGAATTGGATTCACGCCGGAGAACTTCGACGAGGACGTGCGCCCCTTGTTGGAAGCCTTTGCGGAGTTTGTCCAATTGCTCCCCGCGTCCGAATCGCATCACCACGCGCAACCTGGCGGTCTGCTGGTGCATTTACTTGAGGTCGCAGCGCATGCACTGCATTTCCGCGATGCATACAAACTGCCCATGGGCGTGGCGCCCGAGGAGCAGACGCGCCTCGCGGCTCGATACACATATGCCGTGCTCGTCGCGAGCCTGCTGCACGATATTGGAAAGCCGATAACCGACGTGTTGGTCCAGCTTCAAGACGCATCAGGACACTCCAAGCCTTGGGTGCCGCTGGGGGGAACGATGCGAGAGCAGGGAGGCGAATGGTACACGGTGGACTTTCCATCGCAGAAAGACTATCGCAAACACGAGCGGCTCGGCCTGCCTCTGTTGCGGACACTGGTCCCCGGCCAGGCGTTAGCGTGGATCGGGGAGCATCCTCCGCTCATGGATGAGCTCTTCGAGTACCTCGGAGGGGAGCAGCGTAAAGGGGTGATAGCGGAGCTCGTGGGCAGAGCGGACAAGCAGTCCGTGGCGACCAATCTAGCGAATGGCCCACGAACGCGTTTTGCGTCTGCTCGATCGGTTCCGTTGATCGAGCGCCTTATGGCGGGACTTCGGCGTGTACTGGCCGAAGGTGCGGTCTCCATGAATCGGGCTGGCGCAGTGGGCTTCTGTGATGGCGAATCGCTCTGGTGCGTTTCCGGATCCATTGCGAAGCTCGTCCGAGATCACCTGGCGCAAACCGAGCAGCGACGGCCAGGTGCGGCCGGCATTCCAGACGACAACTCGCGGCTGTTCGATATGTGGCAGGAATATGGCGCAGCGATGTCCAACGAGGCTGGTGCAGCTATTTGGACCGTACAGATCGCCATCGGTACTTGGAACCAACGCCTCACAGTTCTTAAATTCCCCCTGCCGTTGTTGTTCGAAGATGCGGCTTTGTATCCAGCAGCCTTGCCGGCTGGTGCAATTACCGTGGTTGATGCAAAGGCGAACGTAAGCAGTACAGGGCCGAAGGCGACCGCGGAGAGCGCCCCTATGCGTGAGCCAGATGCAGCGCCGGACGGACAGATCCCACCGGCCGCGCAACAATCGGAGGAGGGCTCCCGGAGTGACGAAGTGCTGGCAACTTCGATGGCGCCTGGTGCAGACCCCTGTCAAGAGGAGCATCTCGCAGTTTCCGCGAGTGAACCAATCGCGGTTGAGTTGGTGCAGGATGTTCAGCTTTCGGCTGCTGACGTCCCACTTGAGGTGGACGATGGCTACCTGGACGAGATCGACAGTGCTCTTCCAGACCTGGTGCAACCCGTTGACATTGAAGCACCCGAACTGATGAGTGCGCCAGTGGCTCCGCGCGTTAGGGCTGCGCCAGCTCCTGCGGCACTGCCGGCTATGCCCGCCCGTAAAGCAAACGTTGAGCGATTCATGGCTTGGATTCAGGCAGGGGTAAGCACGGGGTCTCTGCCTTACAACGAGGCGAATGCAGCAGTGCATTTCTGCGAGGAAGGCATGTTGCTGGTCTCCCCAAAGATCTTCAAGGACTACGCGGAAAATTTCGAGGCCAGGATTGACTTGCCAGCGCGTTCGGATGGCGGAACTGCCAAGGAACCGTGGCGTGTCCTGCAACAGCAATTTCAGAAATCCGAGTACGCGCAGAAGAGCGCCACCGGCTCGTTTCTGCATCGCTACAACGTAAGCGGACCCGGGGGAAAGCAGTTAACCGGCATCTTGGTACCAGGGCCCGAACGGTTCTTTCAACCTGTCCCATCGCCCAATCAATTGTTGAAGCCGGCTCCTGCCGGCGCGAGCTCCTGAGAATGGCACACCCATACGAAAATCTGTTCCGGCGACCATATGAAGCTGTCTCCTCAATCGCCGCGCTTGCGTCTGTCGGCGCTCTCTGGACTTTCCAAGGCCTATTCCTGGTCACTCCTGCAACAGGAGGGATGTTGAGCGCGGGGCTCCTATCGCTCGCGGCTATTAGGGCTCGACAGGCAAGGCGTCTTGTTCGCTTCCAGCGCAACCTGCGTCGTCTGCCGACATACTCGCTCGCGGCGGACGAGATCCCATGCTCGTCTACAGAGCTGTTCCTGGGGAAGGGCTTCTATTGGACGCAAGAGCATACGCAGCGCCTATACATCGCGCGCCTGCCTCAGTACAAACATCTGACTGCGAGAAATGAGCTGTATCAATGGGCCCGCCGGATGGAGCGCGAGCACCCCGGATGGCTCGCAAATCAGCTCAGACGAGACGTTTGGTGGAACCCGGCTAAACCACTACCTCCCGTCGGGGGAGACCCAGCCATTCATGGCGTTGAGCCAGATGAACGGGATATGTGGTCAAACCTTGGCGAGCGAGTTGGGCATACGCTGGTGCTGGGAACAACGCGCGTGGGAAAGACCAGGTTATGCGAGCTCCTGGTGACGCAGGACATCCGACGCGGCGACGTCGTCGTCGTCTTTGATCCAAAGGGTGACGTCGAACTGCTCCTTCGAATGTACGCGGAGGCATGTCGTGCCGGGCGAGAGAAGGACTTCCGCTTCTTCCACCTGGGGTATCCGGACGCGTCGTCGAGGTACTCACCCATTGCGACCTTCTCCCGTATTACCGAAGTGGCAACCCGGCTTGCCGGACAGTTGCCCTCAGAAGGGCAGGCGGCAGCATTCAGGGAGTTCGTGTGGCGCTACATCAACGTCATGGCGCGTGCCATGGTGGCCCTTGGAATGAAGCCTAGCTATGAAGTGATCTACCAGAATGCAGTCAACATCGATGACCTCTGCCTAAAGTACTTCGAGTACTGGCTTGACCGTGAACATATCGGCTGGCGTGATGAGATGTCGGAGCCCGACAAGCAGCTCCAGGCGCAGGCGCAGAAGACTGGTCGGGCGATGTATCCGTTGCAGATCCTCAAGCTAATTCGAGACAAGGGCTGGCACGATCAAATTGCGGACGGCCTAGCAAGCGTCTTGACGAATGATCGGTCGTACTTCGAGAAACTCGTGTCTTCGCTGTATCCGCTGCTGGAAAAGCTGACGACTGGCCCAGTGTCGAAGCTGCTATCTCCAGACTATTCGGATCCTACGGATCCGCGCACGGTGTTCGATTGGCAAAAGGTGATCGACACGGGGGGCATCGTATATGTCGGCTTGGACGCGCTGAGTGACTTCGAGGTCGCTGGCGCTGTCGGGAACTCGATGTTCGCTGATCTTACGTCGACGGCTGGGCGCCTCTACAAGTTTGGATCAGGTTACGGACAGACTGCACCAGGAAAGAAGCGAAACGTGTGCATCCACGCGGACGAGTTCAATGAGCTTGTCGGCGACGAGTTTATCCCCATGGTGAACAAGGCTGGCGGCGCCGGCTACCAGGTGACGGCATACACGCAGACGGGGTCGGACGTCGAATCCAGGATAGGCTCAAAAGCCAAGGCTGACCAAATTTTTGGAAACTTCAACACTCTGGTGATGATGCGGGTGAAAAATCTGGCCACGGCCGAAATTCTCACAGATCAATTGCCTAAGGTGCAGGTTTACACGCGTCAGTTGGACTCGGCGACCGGCGACGGAACAGATGATGGCGTAACCGATTTCACTTCGCGAACGCAGGACAAGTACTCGCCGCGGGAAGTCGCGTTGGTCGATCCGTCGGACCTGGTGCAGTTGCCGAAAGGCCAAGCCTTTGCCCTTATCGAAGGGGGGCAGTTGGTGAAGCTGCGCTTGCCATTGGCGAGCAAAGATGCAGATCCGCTCATGCCGGCCGGTTTGGTGGACGTAGTGAAGAGCATGCGGTCGACCTACCAGGCGTATACGGACGCCGCAGACGCTGGCCGAGTCGCAGGCATACAGGATTTTGAGGGCAGATCCTCGCACGGTCCTGAAGGCGCCGCCGTATCGAGTGTGACCGTGGAGGGGACAGGAAGTGGCTTCTAAAGAAAGACCCGCGGGAGAGGATGCCGTACGTGCATTCTTTTGGCCGATTCATGCTGCCCTTCACCTTGCGGTGTGGCTTGTCATCGTCATGTTCCTCTCAGTCGTGGCATCCCTTGCGGTTGCGGTAGGTCTGCAGAGCGAGCAGGCGCCGTCAAGGTACATGGGCGATCTGGTCGAGTACTACCTTGATCAAGCACCAAATAAGCAGGTTGCGAACGACGTGGCCGGGGTCTCGCGTGCGCTTGTGTTCGGTTGGCCGGGTGTGGCCACCGCCTTGTCCAGTGAGGCGAACCCTGCGGCTCCAAGCCTGTTGGGAGGGGCTCTGCAAAGATCTACGCGTGGGCAGGGGCGAGAACTCATATTGGTGACTATGCATGCCGTGGAGTTGTTGGGCGTGCGACTCATGCTGCTCTTTAGTGCGTTGCCAGCCCTCGCTCTGCTTCTTGCTGTCGCGCTAATTGATGGCCTTGTTGCACGCTACGTCCGGCGCGAATGCGGTGGCCATGAATCAGCAACGCGTCATACGCGCGCCAAGCGTCTGCTCAATCGCGGCATCGTTCCAATGGTGGCTGTCGTATGGCTAATCGTGCCCGCGCCAATGTCTCTGGCCATGTTCTTCTTTCCCGTAGCTGTCGGAGGAGCGGGTCTCGTGTGGGTCATGGCCAAGTACTTCAAGAAATATTTGTAAGACAAAAAATGCACGCCTCGTGGCGGTCAGGATGAACGAATGAAAGAGATTATGCGCGTTGCCGTGGGTCAGGTGTTTTTGTGCTTGGAGGGCCAGCCAGGTGGGCGTTTCGTGGACCTTCGCATTCGCGAGAAGAGAGAGAGCGGTCGGCCCGGCCGGACCATGGCGTTGGGGAATCAGCACCGATCGGGGCTATTCGCGATCGCGATGGGCCTGCTTGCTGTGGGCAGCTCGCTGACGCCTGAGGAAGCATTCGATCAAAGCAAAACTATCGGCGCTGTTCGAAAGCGGCCCGATCGTATTCCTCTACGCAAGCACGAATGGGAGCAGTTGGATAGGATTCTATCGGCCGATGCCGATGAAGCACGGCGGACCATCCAAGTCGCGAACGCGATGCATCGCAAGCTCCAGCGCCGAATGCACATTGTGCAGCGCTGCGTGCAACTGATGGAAGTGCTGGACGACCAGGATGCGCAGCAGATTGACCTACTGCTCACGCTTGCAGCCACTGGCCGTCCGTTGCCGTTTTCGATTCATGTGGGGCTGGCGCCAAGTCCCGAGAATGAAGAGCTTCGCGGCGGCGTTACGCATTGACGATGGGCCCGCTGCTCCGATGCCAGGCCTCTTCAAGTCGACGCATGGCATCGTAGACCTGGTTCGGTGCCAGGTGTGCATATCGCTCGGTCATCTCGATCGAGGAGTGGCCAAGGAGGTCTCGAACGACCAGCAGCGGCACGCCAGCCATAACCAACCAAGAGGCGCAAGTGTGCCGAAGGTCGTGGATCCTGAAGTCGTCGATGTTGGCTTTGGTGCAGAGGGATCGGAAGCCCTTCTGAATGGTGCTCAGGGGCTTCGTGTGGTCCCGCGGAGAGGGGAAGACCCAAGGCGACGTGGGGCAGTGCTCCGCGCGCCACGCGGCCATTTTATTGAGAGCCTCAAGCGCCGGCGCGTTCAACGGGATGATCCGATGCTTTTTGGTCTTGGTATCCTCGCTTTCAAGCGTTATGAGACCTTCCTCGGTCCTAACGCGTTGCAGGCGGAGTTTAAGCAATTCGTTTCGGCGGCACCCGGTGTGCAATGCCAACTGGATAAACGACGGAAGGTGTGGTCGCACTGCCATGGCCTCGGCTACCGAGATCATTCGCTGGGCTTCACCCCTCGTTATCCAGCGTGTCCTACCTTCTGGAACTGGCAGAGACATGCCCACCAGAGCGTTGGGCAGGTTGAGCTCGTGTAGGAAGTTGTACCAGTTGATCGCGGCGCTGAGGTCATCCAGCTCGCGGTTGATGGTCGCCGGGCTTACCCCAGCGGCTTGGCGGAGCGTGATGTAGCGTTGGACGGTCGCACGGCGCAGACTGCGAAGTGCGCGGCCCTTGAAGAAGCGGTCAAGCTGCAGCCGGCTATACCTGAATCTCTCCGTGTCCTTGCCCGAGGCCTGGTAGGCCTGCATCACGGTCTCGTATGTCGGATTCTCGTCGACGCCACTGTCGTCATCGGTGTGTCCAGTTTCACTCACGCCATCGATCGGCGGACGGGCGGACGCTGGGAGGGCGGAGGGGTATGGAGCTGTTGCGAGAGTATGGTCCATGTCAGTGGCCGGCCGTTACGCCCAGGAAGCGTTAAGGGAGGGGGTCACGTACGACCGACATTCGCAAATATCTGGCAAATGATGATAACATATTGACATGAATCGACTTTTTCGCATATTTGCGGGACCGTTTGACCGTAAGCGCTTAGAGCGCTTGCGGGACTTCGTCCTGGAATCGGGCCAGGGCGGAGCCGAAGACGTATCGATTCAAAAGTTCGGCGATCTTGTTCGGGCCTCGAAGACCACTGCGTTCGGGACGCAGGAGTCGGAGGTTCGAATCCTCTCGCCCCGACCACTCATGTGGTCGAATTCATGAAGGTGTTTCCCGACGCCTTTGGCTGAAAGCCGGTATCGCGCAAGCGCTGCCGGCTTTTTTGCATTTGCGTGTCAGACATCGTCATTGGGCCGTCATTCCGCGTCTCTAGACTCCCGCCTTTTTCGAACAGGCAGCAGAGATGACGAAGGACAGCAAGCACGGCCAGGGTGACACGCAGATCGTGGAGCAGGCGGCGGATGCCTTGCCGCTCGCACCCGACAACCGGCGGCGCAGCCTGTTGCGCGCCGGTTTGGGCGTGACGCTGTTGCCCATGGGCGGCAGTTTCCTGCTCAGCGGCTGCAATGGCGGCGGCGATGACGACGATGAGGATGACGGCGATGGCGGCACGGGCAAGCCGCAACCGGCCTTGGTGTCGAGCTTCGCGCTCGCGGTGCTGCCGGATACGCAGTTCTATTCGCGCTACGCCACCGATGCCGAAAATCAGCAGTTCATGCGCAAGTACGGCAGCGAGCCTTACCAGGCGCAGACGCGCTGGGTGGCCGAGCACGCCAAGGCGCTCAACATTCCGTTCCTGGTCCATCTGGGCGATGTGGTCGACCAGCAGGGCAAGCCCGACCAGTGGAAGGTGGCGAGCGCCGCGATGAAGGTGCTGGAAGACGGCAAGGTGCCGTATTCGATCCTGGCGGGCAACCACGACGTGATCGTCGACCGCGACTATGTGGACGAGAGCAGCCAGTCGGCCAACACGGATGCGCAGCGCGATCTGGCCAAGGAACCGTACCTGCAGCACTTCAGCGTCACGCGGGCCAAGCAACAAGCGACCTTCGGCGGCCGCGACGCCAGCGGCTTTCACGAGTACCACGTGTTCGAGGCCGAAGGGCAGAAGTTCCTGGTGTTGTCGCTGTCCTGGCGCGCGTCGAACGACGCGCTGGCCTGGGCCAACCAGGTGTTGCGCGCCAACCCCACGCTGCCCGCCATCCTGGTCAACCACCAGTTGCTGAACATCGACAAGGACGGCATCAGCCCGCTGGAAGTGCCCTACGGCAAGATGTTGTGGGACAAGCTGATTCGCGACAACGACCAGATCTTCATGACGCTCAACGGCCACTACCATGGTGCCACCCGCCTGACCAAGACCAATGCCTACGGCCACGCGGTGGAGGAGATGGTGGTGGACTACCAGATGGCCTACCAGGGCGGCAACGGCCTGATGCGTCTGTACGAATTCGATCTTGGCAACAACGAGATCCGGGTGCTGTCGTTCTCGCCGTGGGTGCCGCAGAAGCCCAAGGACACGCTCAACGCGTTCGACCAGGCGGTGTTGACCGCGCCCAATGAGCAGTTCACGATCAAGATGGACTTCGCCAGCCGCTTCTCCGGCTTCAACAAGACATTCAAGGCCGCGGCGCCCACGCGTACCTCGCTGGTCGAGCAGGCCACGGCCTTGATCCTGGCCAACTACACGGATCCCGCGACCATCGAGCAAAAGCCGGCTGCCGACAGCAATGACTATCCGCTGGTGGCGGGGACGCTGGCGCACTGGCGCTTCTTCGGCGGCAAGGCCGGGCAGCCCGTCAAGGTGGGAGAGACCGTCGCGGATGCGGCCGGCCTGAACCCGGTCCGCCGCGCGGCGCTCAACATCGACGGCGTGGCGGGCGCGCAGGAAGGCGACCTGCTGTGGTCGGACGATCGCCACTTCTTGTCCGCCGCGCCTGGTTCGGTGCGCTTCCTGAACACGGACAAGAACACGGCGCGCATGAGCTACTTCACCACCGATACCGCAGCGGCAATCAACACCGCCACGGTGCCCAACGGCTACACGGTCGAGGCCTTCCTCAAGATCGACAAGGACTGGAGCGCGCAGAAGCACGCCTGGATGAATGTGATGACGCGCGACGGCAAGCGCGGCGACCTGGCCGGGTTCACGGGCGGCGACCCGGAGTCCCCGCCTCTGATCTTCGCCGTGTCCAGCCTACGTGAGATCCAGTGGGAAGTCGTGCCGGCCGTGGCGGGCGAGCGCGGCGGCAAGACCAACTGGTCGGGCGAGATCATCGCGGACAAATGGTTCCATGTCGCGGTGGTCAACGACGCCGACACGCACGAGACCATCCTCTATATCGAGGGCGCGCCGGTATTGCGCAACGTCAGCAACGCGCCTGGCCTGGCGACGCTGGCCGCCGACATGCCCTGGGTCATCGGCGCGGGTTCGTGGGACGGCGAGCGCGCCGATGGCTTCTTCGGCAGCATCGGCGAGATCCGCATCGTGGACACGGCGCTCAAGCCCGCGCAGTGGCTGACCGCGCGCCGCGCCAGCTAGGCCAGCATGCGGGACGCGCGTGGCGCGTCCCGCCCGGGTTGGGCGCAGCGCAGCCGACCGCTACCAAACGCCGATCTCGATACCGTGCCGCGGCTCGATCGTGTGGCGGGAGACCACGATGTTCTCGTCGGGCACGGTTACGCTGAGCTTGCGCGTGCGCATCCATTCGAAGAGCCGCTCCTTGTGTTCCGACAGCACGCCGGATAGCCCGTTGTCGCCGGCGACGTCGCGCAATTCGTCAGGATCGCGCGTCATGTCAAACAGCTGCGCGGCGTGTCCTTCCCAATAGATGTACTTCCAGTTCTCGGTGCGCACCATGTAGCCTCGGCAACGCCGCGGATCCTGGGCCAGTTCAACGCGCGCTTCGCGATAGGCATAGTCAATCTCGCTGATGGCGGCATCCCGCCAGCCTGGGTTGCGGCTGCGGGTATGGCTCAGCAGGGAATCGCCTTCGAGCAAATGGTTGGGTCGTTCGAGCCCCAGCGCATCCATGACGGTCGGCAAGACGTCTATGGATTCCACCAGCGCGTCTGAAGCGCTGCCCCGGCTTGCCGACGCATCGTCGTGTGGATCGACCACGATCATCGGGATGCGCACCGAAGGTTCATGGAACAGGTCCTTGTCGCCCAGCCAATGATCGCCCAGATAATCGCCATGGTCTGACGTGAAGACGATGAGCGTGTTCTGGTCCTGACCGGTTTCGCGCAAAGTGGCCATCAAGCGGCCGAGATGATGATCGATTTGCGAGATCAGTCCCATGTAGGGAATCTTGACTCGTGCCGCGACTTCGTCGCGTGCGAAGTTCACCGACTCGCGGTGCTTCAGATAGGCGGCGTAGACGGGATGAGGGTTGATCAACTCAGCTTCGGATTTGACGGTCGGGATGCAATCCTCCACGCCGTACAGATCGTGGTACGGCGCCGGCGCCAGGTAAGGCCAGTGCGGCTTGATATAGGAAAGGTGCAGGAGCCAGGGCTGGCCGTCCTGCCTGCGGACAAAGTCGATCGCCACGTCCGTGGTGTAGGCGGTCTCGGAGTGTTCCTCCCGGACCCGTGCTGGCAAATGCACGTTGCGCATTTGCCAGCCGCTGACGCGCCTGCCCGCTGCATCGCTTGCGGACATCACGAATTCGTCCCACGGGTTCGGTCCGCCGTAGCCCGCCTTTCTGAGAAAACGCATGTAGGGATGATCGCCGCCGGGGTCCGCGTGCCCTTCGTAGCGATCCACGACTTCGAAACCGCCCTCAAGTATCGCGGAGCCGTCCGCCGCTGGAATGCCCAGACGCCTTATCGCCTCCATGTCGGCCGCGAAATGGGTTTTTCCCGCCAGCGCCACGCGCACGCCGTGCGGGCGCAGATAATCTCCGATGGTTTGTTCGCGGACGGACAATGGCACGAAGTTCCAGATGGCGCCATGGCTGAACATGGACCGCCCGGTGTAGAACGACATGCGCGACGGGCCGCAGGTAGGCGCCGCGCAGTATGCACGGGTGAACTTCACCCCCTGGGCCGCCAGGGCGTCGATGTTCGGCGTTTTTATGGTGGGGTGTCCATAACAGCCAAGATAGTCGGCGCGCAGTTGGTCGCACATGATGAAAAGAACATTCTTGATCTTGTTCATCGGCTTGCCGTGTTTGCCATCCATGCTGTTACTCCGCCTTGATTCCGGCGCTGCGAACCAGATTTCCCCAGCGCTGGGACTCGGCGGCGATAAGGTCTGCGAACTGCGCGGGATTGCCGGCGACGGGGTCTACGCCCAATGCCAGGAACCGGTCCGCAACGTCTGGCGACTTCACGGCCTTGGCAAGTTCGGCATTGAGGCGCGCGATTATTTTCGCCGGCGTGCCAGAGCGCACGACGAAGCCATCCCAGCCGCTGACGTCGAACTCCGGGTATCCCGATTCGATCATCGTGGGTACGTCCGGCAGGGCGGCAATCCGCTTGGCGCCGGTCACGGCGAGCGCGCGGACGCGGCCTGTCTGAATATGCGGAACGATGACGCTGCTGGTCACGAACATGAATTGCAGGCGCCCCTGCAACAGATCGCCCACCGCCTGCGGGAATTGGTTATAGGGCACGTGGGTTGCCAGCACGCCCGCTTGTTGCTTGAACAGTTCACCCGAAAGATGGGCCGGCGTACCGCTGCCGCCCGAGCCAAAATTGAATTCATTGGGCTTGGCCTTCAGCAGCGCGACCAATTCGGCGACCGTGCGGGCTGGAATGCTGGGGTGGACGGTGAGCACATTGCAATAGCTGGTGAACTGGCCGACCGCATTCAGGTCGCGCGACAGGTCCACGGTCAGGGCTGGATAGAGCGCGGGCGCGACCGAGATGGGCTGCAGCATGGTCATGAGGGTGTAGCCGTCGGATGGCTGGCGCAGCAGTTCGCCCAGGCCTACCGTGCCGGTCGCGCCGGGCCGGTTTTCGACATATACGGATTGCCCGATGTTCGTTGTCATTTTCGCGGCGACGATGCGCGTGACCACGTCGGGCGGAGTGCCTACCGAATACGGGACGATGGTTCGTATCGGTTTGGTGGGAACCCATGAATCCTGCGCGTCAGCGGCCTTGGGCAAGAGGGCTGACGCGGCGAAAGCAAATGTCGATTGCAGGGCGGAACGACGGCTCATGTTCATGATGGGTCCCTCGGGACAGTGGCTAATCCAGGTCGCTGGAATCTCGTGAATCGAACGAAGCGACATTGCGCTTGATCTTCTTCAGCACACTCATCAGGACGGTCATCTCGCTCGGAGATATGCCCGTGAGGAACCGCGCGTAGTAGTCCAGCACCGCGGGCAGCGATTCGACGAAAAGCTGGCGTCCCTGCTCGGACAGGAACACATGCGTTTGCCGCTTGTCGGTCTCATGTCCGATGCGCTCGATCAGTTCATCGCGTTCCATGGCGTCGAGGATGCGGCTCAGGTTGGAGCGCTCGATCACGCTGAGGTCCGCCAGCTCCGACACGCTGTGTCCGTCGCGGTCGGCCAGGATGCTCAGGACTCGCCACATCAGGGGAGAGCAGTGATGGGCGGACAGCACGCGAGCGATGTTCCGGATATGGAAGCGGTCGATGGCCAGGAAGTAGTGCATGGGCCAATCCGTGACGTGGAATAGATCCTCCGCGTCTTTGATCGGCGCCGTCGACTTCTTGGGAACAGCTTTCAGGAGCGGCTTTATGTTCGTCATTTATGTATGAATAATCGGTGAAAAATCACGTAATTAATTTAGGGCTAGGAATTTGCCGTGTCAAGGCACGGAGATCTCAGTAGTTTCACTAACCGCCGATGCGTGGAGCGGTGGGATCCGGCTGCGCTACGTCGGAAGCACAGCTGCATCATGCCGAGGTTCGCCGGACGGTGGAGGACGCTGGCTCGACGCCAGCCATCCTGACTTACCTTTCTGGAGATGCCGCCGCCGCGTCGGCGGCCTCCGTTCGCAGGCAGTCGATCAGATCCCGCATTCGCGGCGACAAATCCAGGCTGTGGTGCCGCACGATGCCCAGGGGGCCGAACACGGGCGGCAGTTCGATGTCCAGGATCGCGATTCCGCCGCTGCCTGCGGGATGGCGGGCGACGCAGCGGGGCAGCAGCGACAGCAGGTCGCTATTGGCCATCAGCATGATGTTGTTCAGGGCCGAGGCCGACTCGATGCGCGAGGGCGGGTACAGGCCGTGGCGCTGCAGCAGCATGTCCAGGCCGATGCGTGCCGGGCTGCCGCGCGGCGGCATGATCCACGGGTAGGCGGCCAGTTGGGCCCAGGAGACCTGGGATACCTCTGCCAGCGGATGCGCGCTGCGTGCGCACAAGCACATGGGTTCTTCGTACAGCACTTGCGTCAGGGTATCGGGCGTGCGGACGGCTGCGCCCATGCGCGCCACCAACAGGTCCAGCTTGCGGGTGTGCAGGTCCGGCATCAAGGCTTCCAGCGAGCCCTCGCGCACCAGCACATTGACGTTGGCCGCCTGCTGCTCGAAACGCAGCAGCGCGCGCGGCACCAGGTAGGCCGCGGCCGCCGAGTTGACGCCGAGATGGATGGTTTCCACGTCGAGGTCGGGCGCGCCGGACCATTCGCCGCTCATGCGTTCCAGGTCGCCCAGCACCCAGCGCGCGTGACGGATCAGGGAGTCGCCGTGGGGAGTGGGGAAGGTGCCTTTCGGTGTCCGGTCGAACAGCCGCGCGCCGAGCATGTCTTCCAGTTCGGCAATCATGCGCGACACCGCGGGCTGGGTGGTGGCCATGCGCTGCGCCACCGCGCCGACGTTGTGGACTTCGTCCAGCAGCAGCATGAGTTGCAGGTGGCGCAGGCGCAGCCGGCCGCGCAGGTACCAGCCGGGTTGCAGGGACGGAACGGGGTCTGGAGGGCTCATCAGCGCATATCAAGTTTGATATGTGAAGGCCAAAATATATCATTGGACTGGAATGTCTCGCTGTTTGATGATCCTTCCTAGCGAGCTGCCCGTGAATGAGGCGAGCCGCGGGATGGAGACAATCATGCTGAAACGTATATGCGGCGCCTTGGCCGCATGCAGTCTGGCCGTTCCCCTGGCGGTCTGTGCGGCCTATCCGGACCGGCCCGTCACATTGGTCGTGCCGTCGGTGCCGGGCGGCGCCGCCGACGTGGTCGGACGCCTGGTCGCGGCGGAAATGTCCAAGCAATGGAGCGTTCCGGTCATCGTGGAAAACCGCGCGGGCGGAGCCGGCGTCATCGGCTCCCAGGCCGTGGCCCGCGCCAAGCCTGACGGCTACACCTTGCTGCTGGGGCCGGACGCTTCGTTCACGGCCGTGCCGTACCTGATGCAGGATGTGCCGTATCACGCGGAGGATTTCGCGCCAGTCGCCACGCTGGCCACTCTGCAATACGTGTTGGTGGCATCGCCCACGGCGCCATTCAAATCCTTGCGCGAACTGCTGGACCAGGCGCGCGCCCGGCCGGACGCCATCACTTACGCCAGTGGCGGCCCGGGATCCACTCATCATCTGGCGATGGCGCTGTTTGAGCACGCGGCCGGCATCTCGCTCAAGCACGTGCCCTACAAGGCCGCGCCCCAGGGTTTTGTCGGCGTGATGGGCAGCCAGGTCGACCTGATGTTCATCGTCGCCAGCACGGCGGTGCCGCAGATCAAGGCTGGCAAGGTACAGGGACTGGCCAACGCGGGCGCCGCGCCCATCGCTGGCGCGCCCGACCTGCCGATGGTGAAGGACGAAGTAAAGGATTTCACGTTCTACAGCTGGTTCGGCCTGTTCGCGCCGGCCAAGACGCCGCCGCCGGTGCAAGCCGATTTGCAGCGTGCCGTGGCCGCTGTCCTGAAGAGTCCCGAGGTCCGGGACAAGATGCAGGCCCAGGGCATGATCGTGGGCGACCAGGACGGGTTGAGCTTGAGTGAACGCATCGCCCATGACACGCGTGTTCTCGCGCCCGTGCTTTCCGACATCAAGACCGCCATCAGCAAGCAGCAATGAAACGCCCCAACATCCTCCTCATCACGACCGACCAGCATCGCGGCGACTGCCTGGGCTTTGCCGGGCGCCGGGTCAAGACGCCGCACATCGATCATCTGGCGCGTAGCGGCACGCATTTTTCGTCCTGCATCACGCCCAACGTCGTCTGCCAGCCTTCGCGCGCCTCCATGCTGACAGGCTTGCTGCCCCTGACGCATGGCGTCTGCGACAACGGCATAGACCTGGACTTGCGCACCGGCGAGGCGGGCTTTGCCGGCAGCCTCGCCGCCGCGGGTTATGACACGGGCTTCATCGGCAAGGCGCATTTTTCCACGCACCATACCTTCCAGGCCACCGGAAGGCCGGAATGCCAGTACAGCGAGGCCGGCATGGGACCAGGCTGGGCGGGCCCATACATGGGCTTCGAGCATGTCGAGCTGGTGGTGGAGGGCCACAACTACTGGCTGCCCACGCCCTTGCCGGGCGGCCTGAACCATTCGCGCTGGCACTACGGCGACGGCTTGGGTGAGCTGCGCAACCAGCTGTACCAGACCGATCTGGGGCCCGCCAGCGGCGCGCCGCAGACCTTCAATTCCGCATTGCCGGCAGCCTGGCACAACTCTGCCTGGATCGGCGATCGCACCATCGACTACCTGCGGGAACACCGCGACCAGCCATTCTGCCTGTGGGCCTCGTTTCCCGATCCCCATCATCCCTTCGACTGTCCGGAACCCTGGTCGCGCCTGCATCATCCCGACGAGGTCGACCTGCCGCGCCATCGCGTCACCGACTACGAGCGCCGGCCTTGGTGGCACAGGGCCAGCATGGAGAGCAAGCCCATGGGCAACGCCGAGGTGCAGGCGGTGCGCCAGAATTTCTCGCGCATGCCAACCCAATCCGACGAGGCGCTGCGCCGGATCATCGCCAACTACTACGGCATGATCTCGCTGGTGGATCATCAGGTGGGCCGCATCATGAAGGCCCTGAGCGATTATGGGCTGGACCAGGACACCATCGTGATCTTCACTTCCGACCATGGCGAATGGCTGGGCGATCACGGGTTGATGCTCAAGGGCCCCATGCCCTACGAAGGCCTGCTGCGCGTGGCCATGGTGGCCAGCGGCCCTGGCATCGTGGCTGGGAAAAAGGTGGAAGACCCGGTCTCCACGCTGGACCTCGCTGCGACCTTTTACGACTATGGCGGCGCATCGGCCCTGGGGCCGCAGCATGGCCGCAGCCTGCGCCCCTTGCTCGAGGGCGAGGATGCCTCGCGCGAGTTCGCCTTGAGCGAGTGGGACGTGGCGGCATCGCGCTGCGGCGTGGAACTGAAGCTGCGCACGGTGCGCACACGCGACTGGAAGCTGACGATGGAACGGGGTAGCGGCGCAGGCGAGATGTACTGCCTGACCGAAGACCCGGACGAGATGGACAATCTGTTCGACGATCCCGGTTATGCCGCGAAGCGGCGGGAACTGGCAGCCATGCTCGACACCCGGCCCGCCGACCAGTTGCCGGCGCGCGTACCGGCGTCCGGCATCGCCTGAACGCGCGCTGAGGACCGGACGGTTGCGCCTGTTCCGTAGCCGGCAGGGCTACGGACATGAAAAAGGCCCGCCAGCGCGAAGCTGGCGGGCCTTCAATACTGCAGCGCGATAGGACTTACAGTGCGCCGGTCAGTTCAGGCACGACCTGGAACAGATCACCCACCAGGCCATAATCGGCCACGCCGAAGATCGGCGCTTCCGGATCCTTGTTGATGGCGACGATGACCTTCGAGTCCTTCATGCCGGCCAGATGCTGGATGGCACCCGAGATACCAACCGCCACATACAGCTGCGGCGCGACGATCTTGCCGGTCTGACCGACTTGCCAGTCGTTAGGCGCATAGCCCGCGTCGACCGCGGCGCGCGAGGCGCCGAGTGCGGCGCCCAGCTTGTCGGCCAGCGGATCCAGGATCTTGAAGTTCTCGGCGCTACCCAGGCCGCGGCCA
>NZ_JADIJM010000028.1:0-85533 GCF_017355315.1 Achromobacter sp. SD115
GTAAAGCTTTGTCTGTTTATTGTTTGGAAGTGGCGAAATCGCCTGATATGGCGGCATGGCTCCCGCTACATTCAGGGCCGTGTCAGATTTCAGAGTCTAGAGGCGCCACACATGGACATGCCGGTCAGGAATTCCTTGGGCTATCCCTACTATCCGTACTATCCCGTCGTGCTCGACCTCCTGCGCAGCCGCCTGGCGGACTCGGTGCTGGACGCGCCCTGCGGACTGGGCTGGCTGGGCGACATGCTGCCCGCCGCCAGCGGCCGGCAGGTCGATATCGACGGCGTGGGACTGTGGGAGTTTCCGCAGAGCGGCGGCGGCTATCGTCAGCTAAGCGAGCACGACCTCGAAACGCCGCTGACGGTGGCCACATCCTATGACGCCGTGGTCTGCTGCGAAGCGATCCATCTGTTGACCAATCCCGGCGTGCTGATGCAGAGCTTCCACCGCGCGCTGCGGCCGGGCGGTACGCTGATCATCACCACGCCCAACACCTGGTACTTCCGTTCGCGCCTGCAGTTCCTGCTGCGCGGCTTCCATTCCGGGTTCCGGCCCATGGTGGGGCGGCAGCGCGGCGAGGACTACATCACCTACTTCCCCTGGAGTTTTCCGCAACTGCACCTGCTGCTCAAGCACTACGGCTTTACGGACATCACGTTGCACGACGTGGACGAGCACAAGCCCAAGCGCATGGTGGAGCATGTGCTGGCGGTGCCGTCGCGGCTGTACTACGGGCGCCGGCTCAGGCAGGCGCAAGACGAGGAAAGTCGCCGTTACTGGAAGCAGGCCGGCTCCGACCAGTCCGTGCATGGCCGCTGGCTGGTGATGTCGGCGCGCCGGCCGGTTGCCGACACCGCTGGCGGATAGAAAGAAAACGGCCCGCCAGGGCGGGCCGTCGGTTTGCGCACGGGGTGCGCCGCTCAGGCGGGCGTCATGCCGCTGTGGCGCAGCAGGGCGTCGATGCGCGGGGCGCGTCCGCGGAAGGCGGCAAAGGATTCAGCCGCCGGGCGCGAGCCGCCCACGGCCAGCACTTCGCGGCGGAAGCGCGCGCCGGTTTCGGGATCCAGCGTACCCAGGGCGTTGCCAGCCTGGCGCGCCGCCGCTTCCTCGAAGGCTTCGTAGGCGTCGGCCGACAGCACCTCCGCCCATTTGTAGCTGTAGTAGCCCGCGCCGTAGCCACCCGCGAACAGGTGCGAGAAGGCATGCGGCAGGCGGTGCCAGGCGGGCGGGAACAGCACGGCCACTTCCTGGCGCACTTCCTGCAGCAGGGCCAGCACTTCGGCAATCGAGGCGCCCTGGGAGCGGTCGTGCATCAGCATGTCGAACAGCGCGAATTCGATCTGGCGCACGGTCTGCATGCCGCTCTGGTAGTTGCGGGCGGCGACCAGGCGATCGTAGAGCGCGCGCGGCAGGGGCTCGCCCGTGTCGACGTGGGCGGACAGCTTCTGCACCACCGCCCATTCCCAGCAGAAATTTTCCATGAACTGCGAGGGCAGTTCGATGGCGTCCCATTCCACGCTGGCGAAGGCCGCCGCGCCGGGTTCGTCCACCTCGGACAGCAGGGCGTGCAGCGCATGGCCGGTTTCATGGAACAGCGTGATGACGTCATCGTGCGTCAGGACGGCGGCCTTGTCGCCGTTGGGGCGCGAGAAATTGCAGGTCAGGTAGGCGATGGGCGTCTGCACCTTGCCAGCCACGACGCGGCGCGTGCGTTCGCTGTCGACCCAGGCGCCGCTCTGCTTGCCGGCGCGGGCGTACAGGTCCAGGTACAGATAGCCGATGAGTTCGCCCTTGGGGTTTTCCACGCGCACGCCGCGCACGTCGCCGTGCCAGGATGACACGGGCGTTTCCGCCAGGCGCACGTCGAACAGGGTTTCGATGACCTCGAACAGGCCGGACAGCACGCGCGGTTCGGTGAAGTACTGCTTCACCTCGTCCTCGGAATAGGCGTAGCGCGATTCGCGCAGCCGCTCGGAGGCATAGGCCACGTCCCAGGGCTGCAGGTCGTCCAGGCCCAGTTCGCCGGTGGCGTAGGCCTTCAGTTCGGCCAGGTCGCGCTGGGCATAGGGCTTGGCGCGCGCGGCCAGGTCGCGCAGGAATACGGTGACTTCGCGGGCGTCGCGGGCCATGCGGGTCTGCAGGCGCAGCGCGGCGAAGGTGCCCAGGCCGAGCAGGCCGGCTTCTTCGGCGCGCAGGGCCAGCAGTTCCTCGATCAGGGGCGAATTGTCGAACTTGCCGTCGCCGTGTTCCGACGCCACGGTGCCGTAGCCGCGGTACAGCGCCTCGCGCAGTGTGCGGTCCTGGGCGTACTGCATGACGGGCAGGTAGCACGGCATCTTCAACGTGAGCTTCCAGCCCGGCTTCCCGTCTTCCTCGGCGGCGGCGCGGGCCGCGGCGCGCACGTCGGCCGGGATGCCGGCCAGGCGGGCTTCATCGTCGACCAGCAGCGACCAGGCGTCGATCGAGTCCAGCACGTTTTCGGAGAACTTCTGCGAAGCCTGGGCCTCGCGGTCGGAAATGGCGGCGTAGCGTTCGCGGTCGGCGCCTTGCAACTCCACGCCGCTCAGGCGGAAGTCGCGCAGGGCCATTTCCACAATGCGGCGGCGCACCGGTGTCCAGGACGCGAAATCGGGGGCGGCGGCCAGGCGCTGGTACTGCTTGTACAGGCCTTCGTGCAGGCCGACCCAGGTCGAGAATTCGGTCACCAGGGGCAGCGCGGCGTTGTAGGCCTCGCGCAGCTCCGGCGTATTAACCACGGCATTCAGGTGGCCGGCCACCGACCAGGCGCGCCACAGGCGTTCCGAGGCGGTATCCAGCGGTTCCACCACGGCGTCCCAGGAGGGCGCCAGCGCCGGGTCGGCGGCGCGGTCCACGGCCTGGCGGGCGATGCCCAGCAGCTCCTCGACCGCGGGCACGATGTGTCCGGGCTTGACGGCCGCATAGTCGACGAGGTCGGAAACAGGGGCGAGCAGGGGGTTCTGGGACATGGCGGTAGCGGCAGGAATGAGTACAGGAATCAGATAAGGGCGATTCCGGGGAATGCAAGCGGGATGGGTGTGGCCAGGGCGGCGCAGGTGCGAAAAACGTCGCTGCCTGGCGCGCCTGACCAATCAGGCAGCGCCGCGGAACCTGATTCCCCGGCGCTGCGTCCATCCTGGTTCAGCCGGCGGCGCGTTCCGCGGCTTCGATGGTGTTGACCAGCAGCATGGCGATGGTCATGGGACCCACGCCGCCGGGGACGGGCGTGATCGCGCCGGCCACTTCCTTGGCCGAGGCGAAGTCCACGTCGCCGCACAGCTTGCCGTCGGCGCCGCGGTTGATGCCCACGTCGATGACGACGGCGCCAGGCTTGATCATCGAGCCATCGATCATGCCGGGCTTGCCGGTGGCGACCACCAGCACGTCGGCGCGGCGGGTCTGGGCCGCCAGGTCGCGCGTCTTGGAATTGCAAATGGTGATGGTGGCGCCGGCTTGCAGCAGCAGCATCGCCATGGGCTTGCCGACGATATTGCTGGCGCCCACTATCACGGCTTCGGCGCCGCGCAGCGTCACGCCTTCCGATTCCAGCATCTTCATCACGCCATAGGGCGTGCAGGGGCGGAACAGGGGCTGGCCGGTCATGAGCAGGCCGGCGTTGCTGATGTGGAAACCGTCCACGTCCTTCTCGGCCGCGATGGCCTCGATGACCTTGTGCGAGTCCATGTGCTTGGGCAGCGGCAGCTGCACCAGGATGCCGTGGATGGTCGGGTCCTGGTTCAGGATGGCGATGCGGGCCAGCAGTTCGGCCTCGGTCATGTCCGCGGGGTACTGTTCCTTGACGGAATGCAGGCCGGCTTTTTCGCAGGCGGCGACCTTGTTGCGGACGTACACCTGGGAGGCGGGGTCTTCACCCACCAGCACCACGGCCAGGCCGGGGCGGGTGCCCTTGGCGGCCAGGGCCGCAACGCGTTGGGCCGCTTCTTCGCGAATGCGCGCCGACAAGGCCGCGCCGTCGATAATCCTTGCCGTCATGCCGTCGCCTCGGGTTTGGCCAAGGCCACTTTCATCAAATCAGCTACGGTGGTCACTTCAAGTTTTTCCATGATGTTGGCGCGGTGCGCCTCTACGGTCTTGATGCTGATGCCCAGGTCGTCGGCGATCTGCTTGTTCAAGCGGCCCGCGACGATGCGCTCCAGCACCTGCTGCTCGCGCGCGGTCAGGCGCGCCAGCATGGCTTCGTGGTCTTTCTGGGCCTGGTGCTTGCTCACGCGCTGCGTGGCCTGCTCCAGCATGCGCGCCACGATCTCGCGCAAATCGGATTCATTGAACGGCTTTTCCAGGAAGTCGACCGCGCCTTTCTTCATGGTGGACACGGCCATCGGCACGTCGCCGTGGCCAGTGATGAACACGATGGGCAGCGGGGCATTGCGGGCGAGCAGCTGTTCCTGCAGTTCCAGGCCGCTCATGCCGGGCATGCGCACGTCGGCGATCAGCACGCCGATCTGGCTGGCGTCGTAGTCTTCAAGGAAGGATTCGCCGCTGGCGTAGGCGCGAACGCGATAGCCATTGGCCTCCAATAGCCAGCGCAGCGAATCGCGGACCGCTTCGTCGTCGTCAACAATGAAAACCGTGCTCGACAGGTGGGGCGTGTTCATGCGTGCAACTCCTCGGACTGATCGTTCTGGGCCTGCGACTGGGGTGCAGCGCAGGGCAGGGTAAAGCGGAAAATGGTGCCGCCGGCGGGATTGGGATCCGCCCACAGGCGACCATGGTGCGATTCAATAATGGTACGGCAGATATTCAGCCCCATGCCCAGGCCCTGGGTCTTGGTGCTGAAGAAGGGTTCGAACAGGCGCTCGGGTTCGGCCAGGCCGTGGCCGCGGTCGACCACCGCGACCTCGATGTGCTGTTCATGCAGGATCACGGCGACCTTGAGCTCGTCGGATTCACTCTTTTCCATGGCCTCCAGCCCGTTCTTCAGCAGGTTCAGCAACACCTGCTCGATCAGGATGGGATCGGCCAGCACGTCCGGGGCGTTCGACGGCACGAAACGGTCGATGCGGATGCGGCGCTTGCGGGCGTCGATCTCGGCGAAGCCGATGGCGTTGTCGACAATCCGGCTGATCGCGACGCGCTGGCGGCGGGGCTCGCTGCGCTTCACGAATTCGCGGATGCGGCTGATGATCTTGCCCGCGCGTTCGGCTTGGGACGCGGCCTTTTCCAGGGCCGGCAGCAGCATGTTGGGACTGGTGTGGCCGGCCTTGACCAGGGCGACGGCGCCCATGCTGTAGTTGGCGATGGCGGTCAGCGGCTGGTTCAGTTCGTGCGCCAGCGACGAGGCCATTTCGCCCATGGTGGTCAGGCGGCTGGTGAGCTGGATCTTCTCCTGCTGCACGCGCGAGGCTTCTTCATGGACGCGGCGTTCAGTGATGTCGCGCGCCACCTGCATGCGCACGCGGCGGCCGTCGGTCCAGGCCAGCATGCGGTGGTGCACTTCGAACCAGCGTTGCACGGACGGCGCGAAGACTTCCACGGACTCGTCGGTGAAGCGGCCGCGGCGTCCGGCCAGCAGCTCGTCGTGGCCGCCGGTCTGGGCGCCGAACACGCGGCGGTAGGTGCGGTTGGCGAACAGCAGCTCCAGGCCGTCATGGGTGTCGGCAGTGACCGAAATCGCGTCGTCCAGGCCTTCCAGCACCGTCATGAAACGCTCGTGCGCGGCCGTCAGGGCCTCGCGGATGCGCTTGGGTTCGGTGATGTCGGTCATGGAGGTCATCCAGCCGATCTGGTTGCCGTTGGGGTCCAGCAGCGGGGACACGTACATGCGCGCCGTGAAGCGCGAGCCGTCGCGGCGCTGCGCCTCGACTTCGAGGCCGCTGCTGGGGGTCTTGCCGGACATCAGCACGTCCAGGGTGTGCTGGTGCTGCTCGTGGCGGCCCGGCACCCAATAAGGGAAGGGCGGGCTGCGGCCGATCAGGTCGGCCTCGTTCCAGCCGATCATGCGGCAGAACGCCGGATTCACGTAGGCGATGCGCCCCTCCATGTCGAGCACGCGCATGCCGGTGGACATGGAGTTCTCCATGGCGCGGCGGAATCCGGTTTCGGCGATCAGGGCGGCCTCGGCCGCCGAACGGAAGCGCGTATAGCGCCACAGCATCAGCAGGCTGATGACAATCACACAGGACAGGGCCAGCACCACCCAGATCAGGCGCTGCTGGCGCATTTCCTGGTCGATGGTGACAAACATGACGCTGTCGTCATGGATGCGCTGCAGCCAGAAAAACACCGCCATCACACAGATATAGAGGATCAGCACCATCGCTGGCGTGACCCAGTACACCCCGCGTCGGCGAGTGCGGGCGTGATCGTGGAACGGCGTAGGAATATTGGACTTGGGCGCGCTGGACATGGAATTCGGGCCGGATAGACCGCGCATTTTAGTGCGTGTTGGCAGGGATTTGCCGGGATTCGACTCGTCCTTTTGGAGTACCTGCGTAAAAGTATGACGCCAAATCGTTCAGCTGGCTTTAATTTTTCCGCATTATGAAATGCCGTACCGCAACATGAAATTTTTCTTGCGACCGGTTAATCTTCTTTCTTAGAATGCCGGCTGATAGGGAACCGACCCAGTAGCAGGTCTCTAGAACACCCCGACCCATGCCTTGCATGGTAGCCCGGATGATCCCGGCTACCATGCAAGGTCCGCGAGTAGATAAATAAGCGGGTGTGGTCACGAACAAACCCAATAGGAGACACACGATGTCCTCTTTCGCCCAGGCTGGCGCCGTGCAGGCTGCCAACGACGAAGACACCCTTGAAACCCAGGAGTGGCTTGAAGCCCTGGCGGCAGTCCTTGATCGTGAAGGACCGCAGCGCGCCCACTATCTGCTCGAACGCCTGATCGACGAAGCGCGCCGTTCCGGCGCCCATATCCCGTTCTCGCCCAACACCGCCTACGTCAACACGATTCCCCCCGGCCTGGAGCCGGCGCATCCGGGCAACCTGGAACTGGAATCGCGCATCCGCTCGTACGTGCGCTGGAACGCCATGGCCATGGTGGTCAAGGCCAACAAGCACAACCCGCCGGACGGCGGCGACCTGGGCGGCCACATCGCCTCCTTCGCCTCGCTGGCCACCATGATCGGCTGCGGCCAGAACCATTTCTGGCACGCCGAAGACGAAAACCACGGTGGCGACCTGGTGTACTTCCAGGGCCACACCTCGCCCGGCATGTACGGCCGCGCCTACCTCGAAGGCCGCCTGACCGAAGACCAGCTGAACCACTTCCGCCAGGAAGTGGACGGCAAGGGCCTGTCCTCGTACCCGCATCCGAAGCTGATGCCGGACTTCTGGCAGTTCCCGACCGTATCGATGGGCCTGGGCCCGCTGATGGCCATCTACCAGGCCCGTTTCCTGAAGTACCTGCACGCCCGCGGCATCGCCGACACCAGCAATCGCAAGGTCTGGGTGTTCTGCGGCGACGGCGAAATGGACGAACCCGAATCGCTGGGCGCCATCGCCCTGGCTGCCCGCGAAAAGCTGGACAACCTGATTTTCGTCATCAACTGCAACCTGCAACGCCTGGACGGTCCGGTGCGCGGTAACGGCAAGATCATCCAGGAACTCGAAGGCGACTTCCGCGGCTCGGGCTGGAACGTGATCAAGCTGATCTGGGGCGGCTACTGGGATCCGCTGCTGGCGCACGACAAGGAAGGCATCCTGCGCCAGATCATGGAAGACACGGTCGACGGCGAGTACCAGGCGTACAAGGCCAACGACGGCAAGTTCGTGCGCGAGCACTTCTTCGGCAAGCACCCCAAGCTGCTGGAAGCCGTGTCGCGCATGAGCGACGAAGACATCTGGCGCCTGAACCGCGGCGGCCATGACCCCCACAAGGTGTACGCCGCGTTCAACGCCGCCGCCACCCACGAGGGCCAGCCCACCGTCATCCTGGCCAAGACCATCAAGGGCTACGGCATGGGCCACGTCGGCCAGGCCAAGAACCCGACCCACCAGCAGAAGAAGCTGGAGCTGGATTCGATCCGCGAATTCCGCGACCGGTTCGGCATCCCGATCCCGGACGACAAGCTGGAAGACCTGCCGTACTTCAAGCCGGCCGAAGACTCGCCCGAAATGAAGTACCTGCACGAGCGCCGCGCCGCGCTGGGCGGCTACCTGCCGCGCCGCCGCGCCAAGGCCGACGAGCATCTCAAGGCCCCGGCGCTGGACGCCTTCAAGGCCGTGCTGGAGCCCACCGCCGAAGGCCGTGAAATCTCCACCACCCAGGCCTTCGTGCGCATCCTGAACCAAGTGCTGCGCGACAAGGAACTGGGTCCGCGCGTCGTGCCGATCCTGGCCGACGAATCGCGCACCTTCGGCATGGAAGGCCTGTTCCGCCAGATCGGCATCTACGCGCCGGAAGGCCAGAAGTACACCCCGGTCGACAAGGACCAGGTCATGTACTACAAGGAAGCGGCCGACGGCCAGCTCCTGCAGGAAGGCATCAACGAAGCGGGCGCGATGAGCTCCTGGATTGCGGCGGCCACGTCGTACTCCTCGAACAACCGCATCATGATCCCGTTCTTCATCTACTACTCGATGTTCGGGTTCCAGCGCATCGGCGACCTGGCCTGGGCCGCCGGCGACATGCAGGCGCGCGGCTTCCTGCTGGGCGGCACCGCTGGGCGCACCACGCTCAACGGCGAAGGCCTGCAGCACGAAGACGGCCACAGCCACATCCTGGCGTCGACCATCCCGAACTGCGTCTCGTACGACCCGACCTTCGGCCATGAACTGGCCGTGATCATCCAGCATGGCCTGAAGCGCATGGTGGAAGACCAGGAAAACGTCTACTACTACCTGACGGTGATGAACGAAAACTACCCGCAGCCCGGTCTGACCCAGGGCGACGAGGAAGGCATCATCAAGGGCATGTACAAGCTCAAGTCGCACGGCAAGGGCAAGAACCGCGTGCAGCTGATGGGCTCGGGCACGATCCTGCGCGAAGTCATGGCAGCGCAGGAACTGCTGGAAGCCGACTGGGGCGTGGCCTCGGACCTGTGGAGCGTCACCAGCTTCACGGAACTGCGCCGCAACGGCCTGGACGCCGAACGCCACAACATGCTGCACCCCGACGAGAAGAAGCCGCAGGTGGCCTACGTCACGGAACAGCTGGCCAAGACCGAAGGCCCGATCATCGCGTCGACCGACTACATGAAGCTCTTCGCCGACCAGATCCGTCCGTTCGTGCCCAAGGGCCGCGAATACAAGGTGCTGGGCACCGACGGTTTCGGCCGCTCGGATTTCCGCTCGAAGCTGCGCGAGCACTTCGAAGTGGACCGCCACTTCGTCGTGGTCGCCGCGCTGCGCGCGCTGGCCGACGAAGGCAAGGTGCCGGTCGCCAAGGTGGCCGAAGCCATCAAGAAGTACGGCATCAATCCGAACAAAGCCAACCCGCAATACGCCTGAGGGTAAAGAGACATGAGCAACATCGTGCAAATCAAGGTTCCCGACATTGGCGACTTCAAGGAAGTGGAAGTCATTGAAGTGCTGGTGGCGGTGGGCGACACGATCAAGGCCGAACAAAGCCTGATTACCGTCGAATCCGACAAGGCCTCGATGGAAATCCCCGCATCGCAAGGCGGCGTGGTGAAGTCGATCAGCGTGAAGGTGGGCGACAAGGTTGCCGAAGGCACGGTCGTGCTGGAAGTGGAAGCGTCGGGCGCGGGCGAGGCTGCGGCCCCCGCAGCTGCGCCGGCCAAGGAAGAGGCTCCCAAGGCCGAAGCCAAGGCTGCCGCGCAACCGGCTGCCGCTGCCGCCGCACCGGCCGCCTCCAGCGGTCCGGTGAACATCGAAGTGCCCGACATCGGCGACTTCAAGGAAGTCGAAGTCATCGAAATCATGGTCGCGGTGGGCGACACCATCAAGGCCGAGCAAAGCCTGATCACCGTCGAGTCCGACAAGGCCTCGATGGAAATCCCCGCTTCGCAAGGCGGCGTGGTCAAGGAAGTGAAGGTCAAGGTCGGCGACAAGGTCGCCAAGGGCTCGGTCGTGGTCGTGGTGGAGGGCGCCGCGCCTGCCGCCGCTGCTGCCGCCGCGCCGGCTCCGGCCGCCAAGGCTGAAGCCGCCGCCGCGCCCGCGGCCAAGGCCGAGGTTGCGCCGGCGCCTGCCGCGCAGCGTCCGGCTCCCGCCGCCGCGCTCGAAGACGCCGATCTCAAGCCGGGCCAACTGCCGCACGCTTCACCCTCGGTGCGCAAGTTCGCGCGCGAACTGGGCGTGAACCTGAGCAAGGTCAAGGGTTCCGGTCCCAAGGACCGCATCACCGCCGACGACGTGCGCGGTTTCGTCAAGCAGGCGCTGGCCGCCGGCCCGACGGCCGCCGCGGGCGGTTCGGCCGATGGCGCCGCGCTGGGCTTGCTGCCGTGGCCGAAGGTCGACTTCACCAAGTTCGGCCCGATCGAAGCCAAGCCGCTGTCGCGCATCAAGAAGATCTCCGGCGCGAACCTGCACCGCAACTGGGTCATGATCCCGCACGTCACCAACAACGACGAAGCGGACATCACCGACCTGGAAGCGCTGCGCGTCACGCTGAACAAGGAAAACGAGAAGTCGGGCATCAAGGTCACGATGCTGGCCTTCCTGATCAAGGCCGTGGTTGCGGCCCTGAAGAAGTTCCCCGAGTTCAACGCCTCGCTGGACGGCGACAACCTGGTGCTCAAGCAGTACTACCACATCGGCTTCGCCGCCGACACGCCCAACGGGCTGGTGGTGCCGGTGATCCGCGACGCCGACAAGAAGGGCATTCTGCAGATCGCGCAGGAAATGACCGACCTGTCCAAGAAGGCGCGCGACGGCAAGATCTCGCCCGCTGACATGCAGGGCGGCTGCTTCTCGATCTCGTCCCTGGGCGGCATCGGCGGCACTTCGTTCACCCCGATCATCAACGCTCCTGAAGTGGCGATCCTGGGCGTGTCGCGCTCCGCGCACAAGCCCGTGTGGGACGGCAAGCAGTTCGTGCCGCGCCTGATCGTGCCGCTCTCGCTGTCCTACGACCACCGAGTCATCGACGGCGCCTCGGCCGCGCGCTTCAACGCCTATCTGGGCGCCTTGCTGGCCGACTTCCGCCGCATCGCGCTGTAAACGGGGAGCCCCATGAGCAATACCGTTCAAATCAAAGTGCCGGACATCGGCGACTTCAAGGAAGTGGAAGTCATCGAAGTGCTGGTCGCCGTGGGCGACACGATCAAGCCCGAGCAGAGCCTGATCACCGTCGAGTCCGACAAGGCCTCGATGGAAATCCCCGCGTCGCAGGGCGGCGTGGTGAAGTCCATCAACGTGAAGGTCGGCGACAAGGTCGCCGAAGGCACGGTTGTGCTGGAAGTGGAAGCTGCTGCGGGCGCCACAGCCGCCGCCGCACCCACCGCCAAGGAAGCCCCCAAGGCTGCCGAGGCGCCCAAGCAAGCAGCTCCGGCTCCGGCCGCCGCGCCCGCCGCGGCCAGCTTCAAGGGTTCGGCCGACGGCGAGTACGACATGCTGGTGCTGGGCGCCGGCCCCGGCGGCTACTCCGCCGCCTTCCGCGCCGCCGACCTGGGCCTGTCCGTGGTCCTGGTGGAGCGCTACGACACCCTGGGCGGCGTCTGCCTGAACGTGGGCTGCATTCCGTCCAAGGCGCTGCTGCACAATGCCGCCATCATCGACGAAGCCCGCGAACTGGCTGCCCACGGCATCAGCTTCGGCGAGCCCAAGATCGACCTGGACAAGCTGCGCGGCTACAAGGACAGCGTGGTCGCCAAGCTGACCGGCGGCCTGGCCGGCATGGCCAAGGCGCGCAAGGTCACCGTGGTGCATGGCGTGGGCGAGTTCGCCGACCCCAACCACCTGACGGTCAAGGCCGCCGACGGCAAGATCCAGACCCTGCGCTTCAAGCAGGCCATCATCGCCGCCGGCAGCCAGTCGGTGAAGCTGCCGTTCCTGCCCCAGGACGACCGCATCGTCGACTCCACCGGCGCCTTGCTGCTGCGTGAAGTGCCCAAGAAGATGCTCATCGTCGGTGGCGGCATCATCGGCCTGGAAATGGGCACGGTGTACTCCACGCTGGGCGCGCGCCTGGACGTGGTGGAAATGCTGGACGGCCTGATGCAGGGCGCCGACCGCGACCTGGTCAAGGTATGGCAGAAGAAGAACGCCTACCGCTTCGACAACATCATGTTGAAGACCAAGACCGTGGGCGCGGAAGCCAAGAAGGACGGCATCTACGTCAGCTTCGAAGGCGAAGGCGCTCCCAAGGAGCCGCAACGCTACGATCTGGTGCTGCAGGCCGTGGGCCGCAGCCCCAACGGCAAGAAGATCGGCGCCGACAAGGCTGGCATCGCCGTGACCGACCGCGGTTTCATCGAGGTCGATCGCCAGATGCGCACCAACGTGCCGCACATCTACGCCATCGGCGACATCGTCGGCCAACCCATGCTGGCCCACAAGGCGGTGCATGAAGGCCACGTTGCCGCCGAAGCCGCCGCAGGCCAGAAGTCCTTCTTCGACGCTCGCGTCATCCCGTCGGTGGCCTACACCGATCCGGAAGTGGCCTGGGTCGGCCTGACCGAGGACGAAGCCAAGAAGCAGGGCATCAAGATCGAGAAGGGCGTGTTCCCCTGGGCCGCCTCCGGCCGTGCCATCGCCAATGGCCGCGACGAGGGCTTCACCAAGCTCATCTTCGACGCGGAAACGCATCGCATCCTGGGCGGCAGCATCGTCGGCACCCACGCCGGCGACCTGATCAGCGAACTGGCCCTGGCCGTGGAAATGGGCGCGGATGTCGTCGACATCGCCAAGACCATCCACCCGCACCCGACCCTGGGTGAATCGGTGGGCATGGCCGCGGAAGTCGCAGAAGGCGTCTGCACCGACTTGCCGCCGATGAAGAAGAAGTAAGGCGCGAGGCGGCCGTCCGTGGACGGCCGTCTGTTCGCGCAAAGCAAAAGCGCCGGCCCTGCAAAGGGTCCGGCGCTTTTTTATCGCCTGCGCGCTGCTAGCGCAACAGTCGTGATTTCCTGGAGGGCAGGGCGTGCTCTACCGATGTGGGAAAGTGGCTCTGTCTTGCATGCCTTGCTGTTGAGCCCGCTTGGCGCGGCTCAGGCGTGCGTATCGATGCGCGAACCCAGCGTCGCGTCCACCGCCAGCACCGGCAGCGACTGCATCAGCGTCAAAGCCGTATCCGCCTGCGCATTGAGCGCCTTCTTCAGCACGCGGGCCTGCACTTCCTGCATGACATTCGCGTCCTGCAAAGCCAGGGCGGTATTGACGGTACTGCTGATCGAAGCGTCCATGCTCGGGGTGTCCTAGTGTGTGGAAGGCGGTTCAGGCCGACACGGGATTATCGCGTGGACTGGGGCGCAATGCACGAGAATCCTGGCCTGCGAAAACCGATATTCACGCGGCAACGGTAATCCCCGGCGCATGCGCCCGCCGCGCCGGCTCCACCACGATCTCCACATGCTGATCCAGCGACACCAAGGCCCGCATCAAGCGCTCCAGCGAGATGTTCTGCAGCTTGTAGCGGCGGATCTGCGAAACCTTGGGCTGGGTCATGCCCGTAATCGCAGCGGCTTCGATCTGACTGAGCCCGCGTTGATCGATCAATTCATTGAGCTTGAGCGCCAAGGCCGCCTTGGCCGACAGTTCGGCGGCGTCCTCGAAACCAAGGTCCAGCAAGACGTTGTCGGTGCCTGGTGAATGTTCTTTGCGTGTCATTGCTAGCTCCTGCCGGACTCATGCCTGGCCAATACCGCCTTCAAGCGCTTCTCGATGAGCGCGATGTCCGGCTGCGGCGTAGCAATGCCGGACTTGGACTTCTTCTGGAAAGCATGCAGCACATGGACGGTATCCCCGATGCGCACGGCATAAACCGCCCGGAAGGTATCACCAAGGTAGTCATCGACCAGCTCATACACCCGCGAGCCCAGTCCTTTCCACGGCTTGGCCGAGACCGGCGTGCCACCCAGTTGGACGACAAACAGCGCCACACCCAGATCCTTCTGAACTTCGATCGGGAATTTCTTGAAGTCCTTCTTGGCGGAGCCTTCCCAGTAGAGCAGCTTTCTTTCCATTAATTATATCCGTTCAGATATAAACAACAAGTCGTCGACGCTATTGATCGAGTATTGAAGCGCTAGGCCAGAACGATCTGGCGCAGGAGTGGAGGTAGGGAAGGTGTGCGGCTGTGAGTCTTGCCATGGCTGCGGCCATAAGCGCCTTGCAGCAGGCAGGATAGGCGCTTGTGGTCCAGCGTTGTGGCGGACAGGGATGGTTTCAGCACTGGCCCAGCAAGGGGGCGGGCTGTCGCCTGTTGCGGCGTGGCCTCGGTGCCTGTCCCCGCTGGCCGGGTCAGGCTCACACCTGGTTCAAGCTATGCAATGGAGCTTCGGTGCGGCGAGACGGCCGCTAGCAGTAGTCTTGAACTAGATCGCAGCAAGAACGGGGTGGGAACGCGGCCAGGCCCCCGCCATCACGGCCGGTTCGGGCATTCCTTGATGGCGCCCCACGCGCGATTGGGCTCGCAAAACTGCTTGCGTGCGGCCCATGCGCAGTCGGGGCGTTCAAAGAACCCCAGCGTTGCGCAACGCGCCAGCTCGCTTTTCAGTGCTTCGACCCAGGCCATGGGATCTTCGGCGGGGATCTCGGTCACGCGCAGGGTAGAGCGGGGTGCGGCGCTTGCCGTGTCCGCCGCGCTGGCTGCCGCATGCGGTATGGCTGCGTGCTCGGACTGTGCAGGCGGAACGGGTGGCGGGGGGGCAGGCGCTGGCTCTGGCGCGAGGCTGGGCTCAGGTTGGGATTCTCCCGAGCCCGACTCCGAACTCGCATCGGAATCCGAGCCTGGAATCTGCGCTGGCACTGGCACTGCAACCGACGTCAGTTCTGGCTGAGCGATTAGGGGTTCAGCGTGCGGCGTTGGCGTTGCTGCGGGCGTCAGGGGCACCCGTACCGGGCCGGCTGCTGTGGCGCCGGAAACCGTCGTATTCGGCGAACTCCACGACACCACCAACAGCACCAGCGCGCCGTAGATCGCCAGCGTATACAGCACGGTCAACGTGGCATACCCCACGCGCCTGCCCGTGATCGGCCGCGCATCTTCGCGTCCCACCAGGGCGCGCCAACTGACCAGCGCGGCGCCAGGCGCGGAAATCAGCCACCAGAACATCCGCCGCAGCGGACCGGGTTCCTGTGGGGTGGGGGCGGCTTGCGCTTGCGCAGCCAGCAATTCGCGCAGGGCGCGGTTCTCTTCGCGCAGACGCAGGGTCTGCTCATCCATCGGCGCCTGGGTATCGGGATCCGGAGTGCTGTCGTGCTGCATAGCGAATGGATCGGGGGGCGTCGCGGTCATGTTATGAAAACAATAGATACAAAAGCGTGCAGACGCGAGTATGAGGCAATTGGAGGGAGTGAAAAAGGGGAACAGTCCGAAAAAAAGGTGCTTGATTGGGACTGGGGCGTATGCACAGCTCGACGGTGTGTTTGAAGCGGCATCGGGCTGATGCTTTCTCATGCCCGCAACGAATAAATTGCGCCAGCATGGCATGCGAGCGGCAAGCCGGAAGAAAAGAAACAAGCCGGCGGATGCCGGCTTGTTTGTCTCGACAAGGGCGTGAGGGCCCTTGATCGGTGCCGGGAGAGCAGAGCCCAGAGGCTCTGCGTCTACCCGACCGTCAGGCGTTGCGGCGTTATTAACGCAGCAGCGACAGGACAGATTGCGGCACTTGGTTGGCTTGCGCCAGAACCGAGGTGCCAGCTTGTTGCAGGATCTGCGCCTTGGTCATGTTCGACACTTCCGTGGCGTAGTCAGCGTCTTCGATGCGCGAACGAGCGGCGGACAGGTTGTTCACCGTGTTGTTCAGGTTGGCGATGGTCGATTCGAAGCGGTTTTGCACGGCGCCCAACTGGCTGCGCAGTGCGTCGACCTTCGACAGAGCCGAGTCCAGCGTCTTCAGCGGGTCGAGCGTCGATTGCTCCAGCTTGGCCTGGTCTTCGTTAATCAGGGTCTTGTTGCCGGCAGCGGTTTGCGACATGTACATGACCTTGTCGGTGGGAGCCGGAGCGGCGGCGGCACGCAGACGTACGTCGCCCGACGTATCGACGTCATAGGTCGCGCCGTTCAGCTTGAGCGTGCTGCCCGTCGCCGTGGCACCCTTGAGGTCCAGATCCGTCAGGGTGGCGGCCTTGTTATTTTCAGCTGCCTTCGTCGTCAAGCCACCGGACGTAACCGAGGTGAACAACGGCGAGCTAGTAGCCACAGATGCGCCCGTACCAGCGGCGGCGGTGGAGCCGGTGACCGTGAAGTCGACATCATTACCATCGATCTTGGCGGTATACACGCCGTTACCGAAGCCGTCGGTTTGAGCGGTCTTGACCGTAAATTCCAGGCCGTTAACGGTGAATTTCTCGTTGTTAGCCTTGCCAACAGAGGCGGCGGCCAAGCTCGACATATTTGCGGCCGGCATGGTGTATGCGGTGTTGGCCGTGGTCGAACCGGTCACGAGGTTACCCGAGCCAGCGGCCACGTACACGGGGCTAGCCGTTGCACCGGTTGAAACGGCACCGCTGCTGATGTCAACGTTGTACGTCGTACCACCAACATCGTAGTTGTTCGTACCAGTGGCACCGAAATTCGAGACCAGATCGCCAGCGGTCGCCTTCTTGGCGCCGTTGACGTTGAAGCCGCTCAGGCCCAGCGTTTGAGCGTCGATCTTTTGCAGGTCGATGCTGATGGTTTCGTTGTCGTTCGCGCCGACTTGGATCTTCAGCGTGTTATCGCCAGCGAGCACCTTGACGCCGTTGAACTGGGTCTGGCCCGAGACGCGGTCGATTTCGCCCAGGCGTTGCTGGATTTCGTCTTGAATCGACTTCAGGTCGGAGGACGAGTTCGTGCCGTTGACTGCCTGGTTGGTCAGTTGGCGCACGCGTTGCAGGTTGTTGTTGATTTCGTTCAGCGCGCCTTCGGTCGTCTGGGCAATCGAGATGCCGTCGTTGGCGTTGCGGGCAGCTTGCGTCAGGCCGTTGACGTTGGCGGTGAAGCGGTTGGCGATGGCTTGGCCAGCGGCGTCGTCCTTGGCGCTGTTGATGCGCAGGCCCGACGACAGGCGTTCGATGGCGGTACCCAGCGTCGATTGCGACTTGCTCAGGTTGTTCTGAGCAACCAGCGAGAGGTAGTTGGTATTGATGACTGCAGCCATGTTCAGGCTCCCAAGAGAGAAAGGCTTCTTCAAACTGGGCAGCAAGGCCGCCCACTGGTGTTAACGGGAAAGTTCGTCGACTTTGTGTCTAGGAATCTCTCCGTTGCCAGGATTACGGCAGTCCAAAATCAATCTTTAGCGCTATTTCGCGAAAGTCGGGATTTTTCTTTGATCTGGATGGGGAGGGCGCCCGGACTCGGCGGCGCCGACGCATGTCGCGAGGCCTACGTCGCGAGGCCTACATATAGGGCGCCCATCATGGAAGCGCCCATCCGCGCCGTTCTTCTGCTGGGAAGTATGCCGTTCTTCGACTCGGAAGAACGTAGAGAGCGCCTGTCCGCGGTCCTTCATGTGCAACTGGCGCGCAATGCGAAACGGACGCGATATGCGTCCGTCCTGTTGAGAGTCTTTCGTGGTCAAGCCTGGCGGCGTAAGGAATTGCTTATGGGCGCGACCAGCGTCTATCTATATCACCTGGGCGATCTGCCCATCCTGGGGCAGTTCCTGCCAAGCCTGTTCCTTCAGCTTCGCCCGAATCCGCGCCGTGGCCTGCGAACGCAGCTGGCATACCCGCGCCTCGGTCACATTCAGGATCGCGCCGATTTCCTTCAGGTTCAGCCCCTGTTCGTAGCAAAGCGACAACAGCAGCTTTTCACGCTCGGGGAGGGTGTCGATGGCGTGGACCAGCGCCTGGCGGAAGTCGCCGGCCAGAAGCGAATCCAGCGGATTACCCCCAGCGGCGCCATGGTTCAGCGTGGCAGCCCAGTCGGATTGGCCGCTGGCCGAGTCGGGTTCGGTGGCGAAGTCCTCGTAGTGCACGATCTGTACACCCTGGGCGTCGTGCAGCAGCGACTGGTAGTCGCCCAGCGGCATCTCGAGTTGTTGCGCGATTTCGGCTTCGCTTGGTGCGCGCATCAAACGCTGTTCGAGTTGCTGGATGGCCTGTTCGATCTTGCGCGCCTTGGCGCGCACGCTACGGGGCAGCCAGTCCTGGCCGCGCAGTTCGTCCAGCATCGCGCCGCGGATGCGGGTGGTGGCATAGGTCTCGAACTGGGCGTCAGCCGTTTCCTGATAACGGCGAACGGCGTCGAGCAGGCCAATCATGCCGGCTTGTATCAGGTCGTCGAGTTCTACGCTGGCGGGTAGCCGGGCGAGCAATTGCAGGGCCAGCTTCCGCACTAGCGGGGCATATTCGACCAGGCTGTCATCTGCGTGAGGCATTGCGGGAATGTCGGGCGGGTCCATCGTGGCGCGTAAGCTGTTGTTGTCAATTTGCGACATTGTCGACAAACGCGCGGCTGAGCTAAAGCTAGGTGGATTTAATGATCTGCAAGGTGCCATTGTCGGCAAACAACACCGTTTCATTCCTCAAAGTACGCAATGTTTTGAATGCTTATTTGGCAAATTGACGTAAATTTGTCCGAAACTTATATGTCAAGGTGTATCGGAAAAGGTAAGTTGCGCAACATCAACAAAGTTTTGTCATATAAGTCATAGAAAATGACATCAGCTGTGGTAAATTTTACTTAAATTGCGAACAAATGATACATTTCGCATCAATGCAAGGTGTATCGGACGTGAAGGCAACGGAATTCCGGTGCTTTTGCTTACATGAGCCCCCATCGGCGGGATAGGGAATAGGGAGTTGGGCGTGCAACAAATCGAAAATTCATTGCTGACAGACATTCGCGAAGTGAATCTGTCTTATTTGTTACTGGCCCAGCGCATGCTGCGCGACGACTACGCGGCGTCGATGTTCCGCCTCGGATTCAGCAATGAGGTTGCTGACATCCTCATGCGCCTTTCGCCGGCGCAGTTGGTCAAGCTCGCAAGCTCCAGCTCGCTGCTGTGCCGCTTCCGCTTCGATGACTACAGCCTGCTGTCGGCCCTGACCCATGACGTTCTGGGTGGTGCGCTGCAGCAAGCGCATGCAACGATCCTGCTCGCCAAGCAGCCTGTCGAAGAATTGGCCTGACGGTCTGATCATTCCCTCCGGAAACACGTGTAATGGCCACCAAGAGCGTTTCGCAGGAAGCGGATGACATTCTGCTTGCCAGCTCCATGATCACTTTGGGAGCCCGGCTGCAGGTGCTGGGGGCTGAAACCAGCCTCAGCCATGACCGCCTGGCGCGCCTGTACCGCGAAATCCGCGGCTGCTCGCCACCCAAGGGCATGCTGCCCTTTTCGGTTGACTGGTTCATGACCTGGCTGCCGAACATCCATTCCTCGCTCTTCTATAACGTGTATTCGTTCCTGAATGCGCGCACCAGCAGCAAGGGCATACGCGCCACCATCGACGCCTATCGCCTCTATCTCGAAAACGCTGGCACGGATGCCGCTGAAGGCGCAGAGCCCGTCCTGAGCTTCACGCGCGCCTGGATGCTGGTGCGCTTTTTCGATAGCGGCATGTTGCAAATGTCCGCCTGCCGCCAATGCGGCGGGCATTTCATTGCCCACGCCCACGATCCCCAGTCGGATTTCGTGTGCGCGATCTGCCGGCCGCCCCCCCGCGCCGGCAAGACGCGCGCCGCGGCCAAGGCGCGCGCTGGCACCCGCCCCACGCCTGTTGCGAATGCCGCCCGGCTCTGACCGGCGGTATCCAAATACATCAAAAGCCCTGGAAAACCCCCCGTAACCCGCCTTTTTGGGTCGAGGGGAACAGGGGATCATTGACGCCGGTTTTAGACTTCGTTGGCAGGGGCCTGATGTGTTGATTGTTATCGGTTTTCTCGTGGTGGCCGTGTCGGTCGTCGGCAGCTTCATAGCGCTGGGCGGCCATTTGGGCGCGCTGTACCAGCCGTTTGAACTCACGCTGATCTTCGGGGCGGCTTTTGGGGCTTTCCTCGCCAGCAACAGCAAGAAGTCGCTGATGCTGGTCAAGGCCGCGCTACCCGACTCGCTGAAAAGCTCGCGCTACGGCAAGGACGTCTACATGGAGCTGATGGCGCTTCTGTATGTGCTGCTGAACAAGGCGCGCCGCGAGGGACTCATGGCCATCGAATCGCATATCGAAGACCCGGAATCCAGTCCGATCTTCAGCGAATATCCCCGCATCGCCAAAGACGCCAAGCTCATGGAGTTCATCACGGACTACCTGCGCATCATGATCAGCGGCAACATGAGCTCGTTCGAAATCGAGACGCTCATGGACGAGGAAATCGAGACCTACCGCCATGAGCGCGAAGTTCCCGTGCGCGCCTTGCAACAGATGGCCGACGGCCTGCCGGCCTTCGGTATCGTGGCGGCGGTGCTGGGCGTGATCAAGGCACTGGCCGCCGTGGATCAGCCGCCGGCAATTCTGGGCGACCTGATCTCCAAGGCCATGGTCGGCACCTTCCTGGGTATTCTGCTGGCTTACGGTTTCGTGGGTCCGCTGGCCTCGCGCATCGATCGCCGCAGCGACGAAGCGACCAAGGTGCTGGAATGCATCAAGACCACGCTGCTGGCCAGCATGAACGGCTATCCGCCGCAACTGGCGGTGGAATTCGGCCGCAAGGTGCTGTTCTCGGCGGTGCGCCCGACCTTCGGTGAACTGGAAGAACACGTCCGGCAAGCCAAGTCCACCGCCACCGGCAAGGCCTGACGGAGCGGGCCATGAGCACGGTAAACAATCACCGCGTGGTGATTCGCCGCAAGAAGGGCAGGCATGGCGGCGGGCACCACGGCGGCAGCTGGAAGATCGCCTACGCCGATTTCATCACGGCGATGATGGCGTTCTTCCTGGTGATGTGGCTGATCAGCGTCGTGCCGCGCGAAGAGCTCAAGGGCATCGCGGAGTACTTCCGCATGCCGCTGCGCGTCGCCATCACCGGTGGGCCCAGCAGCTCGGCCGAGACCAGCGCGGTGCCTGGCGGCGGCAGCGACCCCCTGCGCAGCGAAGGCGAAGTGCGCCGCGCGCAGGGCAACCGCGTCGAGGCCCAGCCGATGGGCGACGCCGAGCGCCGCGAGCAGCATCGCCTGGAAAACCTGAAAAAGCGCCTCGAAAACGTCATCGAGACCAGCCCGGTCCTGAAGAGCTTCAGGCCGCAGCTGCTGATCGACCTGACCACCGAGGGCCTACGCATCCAGATCATCGACAACCAGAATCGTCCGATGTTCGCCACCGGCCGCGCAGACGTGCAGCCCTATATGCGCGACATCTTGCGGGAACTGGGGCCGGTCCTGAACGAATTGCCCAACAAGGTCAGCATTTCCGGCCACACCGACGCGTCGCAGTACGCGCGCGGCGAACGCGCCTACAGCAACTGGGAGCTGTCGGCCGACCGTGCCAACGCGTCGCGCCAGGAACTGGTGGCCGGCGGCATGAACGAAAGCAAGGTCCTGCGCATCCAGGGGCTGTCGTCCAGCATGAGCCTGGTTAAAGATGACCCGTATGCGGCCGTTAATAGACGTATCAGCCTAGTGGTGCTCAACCAGAGCACCCAGCGGCGCATCGAAAACGAGAACGCCGCCGCAGCGGACGTCAGCGCCAAGGATGCCCGCGAGGTGGGAACGGCAGTGGAGGCGGCGCAAGCCGCGGCCAAGGCCACGACGGCAACCAAACCAGGCGAGGCGGAGAGCAACCCGCCCGCGGAAGGGGTTCGATAGCAATGGCGGCAACGATTCTTGTGGCGGACGATTCGGCGACGATGCGGATGATCGTCCAGGCGACGTTGACGGGCGCGGGATGGCAGGTCTTGACGGCTGGCAACGGCCAGGAAGCCCTGGAAATGGCCAAGCGCCACCCGGTCGACCTGGTGGTCAGCGATTGGAACATGCCGGTCATGGGTGGCCTGGAGCTGATTCAGGGCTTGCGCCAGGAAGACGCATACCTGGACGTGCCGGTGCTGGTATTGACCACCGAGGACGATGTGGACAGCAAGATGGCCGCCCGGGATCTGGGAGTCTGTGGCTGGCTTTCCAAGCCGGTCGACCCGGATGTGCTGGTGGAATTGGCGTCTGAACTGCTCGACGAGCAGGCCGGCGCTTAGGCAGGTTCATTTTTGAAGGCGTACGGGTCATGAGTTCTGGTTTGGACCTCAGTCAGTTTTACGAGACCTTTTTCGACGAGGCTGACGAGCTGCTCGCACAGATGGAGCAGCTGCTGCTTGAGCTCGATGTGGGCGCGCCCGACATCGAACAGCTCAACGCGATTTTTCGCGCGGCCCACTCGATCAAGGGCGGGGCGGCGACGTTCGGCTGTTTCACGCAGCTGGCGGGCACGACCCATTTGCTGGAAAACCTCCTGGACGCGATCCGTCGCGGCGAAATGGCGCTGCGCACGGACATGATCGATATTTTCTTGGAAACGAAAGACGTGCTCAAAAGCCAACTGGATGCCTATCGGGCCTCCGAAGAGCCCGATGAAGCCGTGTTTGAGCGTATTTGCGCCGTGTTGAGGCAGCTTGCGCTGGAGCATAAGGACCCCGCTGCGGCATCTGCGCCGACCGCAATCCCCGCAGCGGCGGCAGCTCCGGCCCCCATGCCGGTGGTCGCCGCTCCGGCGCCAGCCCCGGAGCCAGCAGCGCAAGCGCCGGCCGCGGAAGCCGGCAGCCTGCCTCTGCGTGTGCGGATCACCAAGGTTTCGGACAAGGACGCAGCCTCCTTGCTCGAGGAAATGGGCAACCTGGGCAGCGTCAAGGCCAGTGAACGTGCCGACGGCGCCCTGACCGTGTGGATGGACAGCACCTGCACGCCGGACGATATCGAGGCCGTATGCTGCTTCATCGTTGACGGCGACCAGCTGGACATCAGCCGCGAAGCCGCTCCGGCGGGCGCGACCCAGGCTACCGCGGCTTCCGCTGCGGCGCAGGCTCCTGCCGCTCCCGTGGCACCCGCCGTAGCCGAGTCGGCAGCGGCCGCCGAGGCCATCACGCAGTCCGCCCGCGCGGCGCGGCCCGCCGCGGCGGCGCCGGCCCACGCGGACAAGGAATCCACCTCGATCCGCGTCGGCGTCGAGAAGGTCGACCAGGTCATCAACCTGGTGGGCGAACTGGTCATTACGCAAGCCATGCTGGCGCAGACGGCGTCCACGCTGGATCCGGTGCTGCACGACCGCCTGCTCAATGGCATGGAACAGCTGGAGCGCAACGCGCGCGACCTGCAGGAAGCGGTCATGTCCATCCGGATGATGCCGATGGACTACGTATTCAGCCGTTTCCCGCGCCTGGTGCGAGACATCGCCAGCAAGATGGGCAAGCAGATTGAACTGCAGACTCATGGCCGCGCAACCGAACTGGACAAGAGCCTGATCGAACGCATCATCGATCCGCTGACCCATCTGGTGCGCAACAGCCTGGACCATGGCATCGAGACGCCCGAAAAGCGCGTCGCCGCGGGCAAGGACCCGGTCGGGCAACTGGTGCTGTCGGCCCAGCACAACGGCGGCAATATCGTCATTGAAGTCAGTGACGACGGTGGCGGCCTGAACCGCGACAAGATCCTGAAGAAGGCCATGGCCCAGGGCCTGGCGGTCAACGAGAATTCGCCGGACGACGAAATCTGGCAATTGATTTTCGCGCCGGGCTTCTCCACGGCCGAAAAGGTCACGGACATTTCCGGCCGTGGCGTGGGCATGGACGTGGTGCGCCGGAACATCCAGGACATGGGCGGCCATGTGCAGCTGTCGTGCGAGCCGGGCAACGGCACCACGACGCGCATCGTTCTGCCGCTGACCTTGGCCATCCTGGACGGCATGTCGGTGCGGGTCGGCGAGGAAACCTTCATCTTGCCGCTGAATCATGTGACCGAATCGCTGCAGCCCACGAATGACCAGATCTATTCCGTGGCCGGCAATGAGCGCGTGATGCACGTGCGCGGCGAATACCTGCCGCTGGTCGAGATGCACCGGGTGTTCTCGGTCGGCGAGGCCCAGACCGATCCCACTCAGGCCATCGCGGTCATCATGCAGGCCGAGGACCGCCGTTTCGCGTTGCTGGTGGATCACCTGATCGGCCAGCACCAGGTGGTGGTGAAGAATCTCGAATCGAATTACCGCAAGGTGCCGGGCATTTCCGCCGCCACCATCCTGGGCGATGGCAGCGTGGCCCTGATTGTCGACGTATTTGCGCTTGCGCGCGCCAACCGTGAGCGTTGGTCGCAGCCCGAAGCCATTCTGAATTGATGGAGAACTAAACCTCATGGCAGCCAAACCGCAAGCGCAATCCGCGCGCAATGAAGATGTCGGCAGCGAATTCCTGGTGTTCACGCTGGGTGACGAAGAGTACGGCATCGACATCCTGAAGGTGCAGGAGATCCGTGGCTACGACGCCGACACGGTTACCCGCATCGCGAATGTTCCGCCGTTCATCAAGGGCGTGACCAACCTGCGCGGCATCATCGTGCCCATCGTCGACCTGCGCATCAAGTTCAACCTGGGCCGCGTCGAATACAACGAGCAGACCGTGGTCATCATCCTGAACCTCGACCGCCGTGTGGTCGGGATCGTGGTGGACGGCGTGTCGGACGTGCTGATGCTCAATTCGGGCCAGATCCGTCCGGCGCCGGAGTTTGGCGCCACCTTGTCCACCGAGTACCTGACGGGCTTGGGTACGGTGGACGAACGCATGCTGATTCTGGTGGATATCGAAAAAATGATGACCAGCGACGAAATGGCGCTGGTGGAGAAGGCCGCGTCCTGATCGGAACGGCCTGCTTGGGAGGTAGAAGCGCCATATTGCACCCAATGTGGCGCTTTCCTTTAACGATTTCAGTCTAGGAGTGGTCCTTGTGATGCGCAAGTTTCTCGCGAACATGACGATACGCAGCAGCCTGTTGTGGGTGCTGGCGTTCTTCTCATTCATGTTGGTGATCGGGGCCGCGCTGGGCGTGCTGTCTCTGCGCATCAGCAACGGCACCCTGGCGGAGATAAAGCAATCGCAGGAGCTGGACGATGCGGTTGGCCGCGTCGTCTCCAGCTACAAGGACTCCATGGCCGGCCTTGGCCGCGCCGCCGCGTCCAACTATGCGGACATCGTAAAGAACGTGGGGCAGCCCACCTTGCTGACCCAGGGCTTGTCGTCCGAGGCTGCCGGCCTGCTGGAACGCGCCAAGGCCTCCATGAACAAGGGGCAGGCCGAGTTCGAGTATTACAAGAGCCTGGCCCGGCCCGCCGAAGCGGCCGACGCCCTGAAAGAGATCGACCAGGCCTATGAGGCGCTGGTCGGGCAAGGGTTGACGCCATTGGTGGCCTCCCTGGAAAAGGCGGATATGCCCGCCTACCAGAAGCAGGTTCAGACGGTGCAGGACGCCCTGGAAGGGCGCTACGCGCGCGCGATCGAAGGCTTTGATTTCTGGCGCGCCAGCAAGATGCTGGATGCCCATGAGGTGGCGCAGGTGCGTTACCAGTTCGTCCTGATGGCCGTAGGCGCCGGCGGCGTGGTCGCCGCATTGCTGGTGTTCGCCACGTACGTGTTCCTGCGCCGTCGCGTGCTGTTGCCGCTGAAGGAAGCAGGGCATCACTTCGACCGCATCGCGGGCGGCGACCTTACCGCCCGCGTGGACGTGCGCAACACCAACGAGATCGGCCAGCTGTTTGCCGCCTTGAAGCGCATGCAGGAAAGCCTGACCCGCACGGTGGCGTCGGTGCGCCGCGGCGTGGATGAGATCAACGTGGGTTCGCACGAGATTGCCGCGGGTAACACGGATCTGTCCAGCCGCACCGAGCAGCAGGCTGCCTCGCTGGAAGAAACCGCGGCGTCGATGGAACAGTTGGCCTCGACGGTGAAGCAGAACGCGGACAACGCGCGCCAGGCCAATCAGTTGGCGGCCAGCGCGTCCGACGTGGCCGAACGCGGTGGTTCGGCGGTGTCGGAAGTGGTCAGCACGATGCAAGGCATTTCGGCCAGTTCGCGCAAGATCTCCGAGATCGTGTCGGTCATCGACGGTATTGCGTTCCAGACCAACATCCTGGCGCTGAACGCCGCGGTGGAAGCCGCGCGCGCAGGCGAGCAGGGCAAGGGCTTTGCGGTGGTGGCGGGCGAAGTGCGTTCGCTGGCGCAGCGCAGCGCCCAGGCGGCCAAGGAAATCAAGGGCCTGATCGAGGACTCGGTGACCAAGGTCGGCGCGGGTTCGCAGCAGGTGGAACGCGCTGGCGCGACGATGCAGGAGATCGTGGCCTCGGTGAAGCGGGTGACCGACATCATGGGCGAGATCTCGGCGGCGTCGGAAGAGCAATCCAGCGGCATCGACCAGGTGAACCGCGCGGTGTCGCAAATGGACGAGGTGACGCAGCAGAACGCGGCACTGGTGGAAGAGGCGGCCGCGGCCGCGGGATCGCTGCAGGAGCAGGCGCAACGCCTGGCCGAAGCAGTGGCCGTGTTCAAGATCAACGCGGGCGAAGTCATCGAAGTTCCGGCCCAGCGCCTGTCATCGGCACGCGCGTCGGGTGACGATGCGCGCTTGCAGGCGCCTGATGCGCTTGCTCTTGGGCACTGAGGACTGCAGTGGCGACAGCAGCGGCAAACCAGGCGCCTTCCATCTCGGTGGAACGCCAATTCGATTTTCGCGACGCGGACTTTTCGCGCGTGCGCAAGATGATCCATGCGCACGCGGGCATTTCGCTGGGCACGCACAAGCGCGAGATGGTCTACAGCCGGCTGGCGCGGCGCCTGCGCGCGCTGGGCATGCAGGATTTCGGCAGCTATCTGGACCAGCTTGAAAACGAGCCGAACGCGTCTGAATGGGAAGATTTCGTCAATGCGTTGACGACCAACCTGACTGCTTTCTTCCGCGAATCGCATCACTTTCCCATCCTGGCCGACTTCGCCAAGCGGCGCGGCGGCCCGGTGTCGGTGTGGTGCTGTGCGGCCTCAACCGGCGAAGAACCATATTCCATCGCCATGACGCTGGTGGAAGCGTTGGGTCCGCGGGCCAATGCATGTTCGGTGTTGGCCACCGACATCGACACCAATGTACTCACCCGCGCGCGCGCCGGGGTCTATCCCGCCGAGCGCGTGGACAAGATGGACGGTGAGCGCCTGCGGCGCTTTTTCCTGAAAGGGCGCGGCGGCAACGAGGGGCAGGTCCGGGTGCGCCCCGAGATTGCCGACATGGTCCGCTACGAACCCCTGAATCTGTTGGCGCCGGCGTGGCAGATCAACGAACAGTTCGACGTCATCTTCTGCCGCAACGTCATGATTTATTTCGATAAACCCACCCAGGCCAGGATCCTGGAGCGGTTTGTGCCGCTGCTCAAGCCCGGCGGCTTGCTGTTCGCTGGCCATTCCGAAAACTTCACCTATATCAGCCGGGATTTTCGTCTGCGCGGGCAGACCGTCTATGAATGCGCGGGCAGGTCCTGAGCGGGACGAGGCAGCAAAAAATGAAGAAAATTAGCGTTTTGTGCGTGGACGATTCGGCGCTGGTGCGCGGGCTGATGACGGAGATAATCAACAGCCAGCCGGACATGGAAGTGGTCGCGACCGCGCCCGATCCTCTGGTTGCGCGTGAGCTCATCAAGCGTCACAACCCAGATGTGCTGACGCTGGACGTGGAAATGCCCCGGATGGACGGGCTGGATTTCCTCGAAAAGCTCATGCGCCTGCGGCCCATGCCGGTAGTGATGGTGTCGTCGCTGACCGAGCGCGGCGGTGAAATCACGCTGCGGGCCCTGGAACTTGGCGCCATCGACTTCGTTACCAAGCCCAAGCTGGGCATACGCGACGGCCTGCTCGAGTACACCGAGATCATCGCCGACAAGATACGCGCGGCCTCGCGCGCCAAGTTGAGGGCGCCTGCAGCGCATGCCGCGCCCGCCGCGCCGGCGCCCATGCTGCGCCGGCCGCTGTCCAGCTCGGAAAAGCTGGTCATCGTCGGCGCCTCCACGGGCGGCACCGAGGCGATCCGCGAGGTCCTGCAGCCGCTGCCGCCGGACAGCCCGGCAATCCTGATCACTCAGCATATGCCGGCGGGCTTCACGCGCTCCTTCGCGCAGCGCCTGGATGCGCTGTGCGCGGTGACCGTGCGCGAAGCCGTGCACGGCGACCGGGTGTTGCCGGGGCACGTGTATCTGGCGCCGGGCGGCGACATGCACATGCGTCTTGGGCGCAGCGGCGCCAACTACGTGATCGAACTCGAAGCCAGCGAACCCGTCAATCGCCACCGTCCGTCGGTGGACGTACTGTTCAATTCGGCTGCCGTCGCCGCCGGCAAGAACGCCATCGGCGTCATTTTGACAGGCATGGGCAAGGACGGCGCCGCCGGCATGCTGGCCATGCACCGCGCGGGCGCGCACACGATTGCGCAGGACGAAGCCAGCTGCGTCGTCTTCGGCATGCCGCGCGAAGCGATCGCGCTGGGCGCTGCGGATGAAGTGGTTTCGTTGTCGGCGATAAGCGAACGCATTCTGACTCGCCTGGGCGATCGCGGGCACCGCGTCTGACGCGCAAAGCTCCCCGATCGGTCCAAGGCAAATTTTTTCTGGAGTAGAAGATGGTAGACAAGGGCCTGAAGATTCTGGTGGTGGATGACTTCCCCACCATGCGGCGGATCATCCGCAACCTGCTCAAAGAGCTGGGTTTCGAGAACGTGGATGAGGCCGAAGACGGCGCCATCGGCCTGGAAAAGCTGCGCAACGGCGGCTTCCAGTTCGTGGTGTCGGATTGGAACATGCCCAACCTCGATGGCCTGGAGATGCTCAAGCAGATCCGCGCCGACGCGGCGCTGGCCTCGCTGCCGGTGCTGATGGTGACGGCCGAGGCCAAGAAGGAAAACATCGTTGCCGCGGCCCAGGCTGGCGCCAACGGTTATGTGGTCAAGCCTTTCACGGCGGCGACGCTGGAAGAGAAGCTCAACAAGATCTTCGAGAAAATCGCCGGTTGAGGTGAGCCATGAGTACGACCGAACATGAGAACCCGGGCGAATCCCCCGATCTGATCCACCGCATCGCGTCGCTGACGCGCATGCTGCGCGACAGCATGCGCGAACTGGGCCTGGATCAGGCCATCAAGGACGCTGCCAACGCCATTCCGGATGCCCGCGACCGTCTGCGCTACGTGGCGCAGATGACGGAGCAGGCCGCCAATCGCGTGCTGAACGCCACTGAGCAGGCCGGCCCCATCCAGGACGGGCTGTCGCGCTCGGCGCAGGCGTTGGACACGCGCTGGCAGCAATGGTACGACCAGCCGCTGGAGCTGCCTGAGGCGCGCGAACTGGTGAAGGACACCCGCGCATACTTGCAAGACGTGCCGAAGCAGGCGCAGCAGACGCAGTCCCAGCTGATGGAAATCATCATGGCGCAGGATTTCCAGGACCTTACGGGCCAGGTCATCATGCGCATGATGGACGTGGTGGGCGCGATCGAGCGCGAACTGCTGCAGGTGTTGCTGGACAACGTCCCGCAAGAACGTCGCGACGAGGCCAACAGCCTGCTCAACGGGCCGCAGATCAGCCCGCAGGGCAAGACCGACGTAGTGACCAGCCAAGATCAGGTCGACGACCTGCTGGCGAGCCTGGGCTTCTAGCCAGGATCGCCCCGCCAGACATGCCCTCCGGCGGGGCCTTCCTGACAGTGCGGCCGGTGCATGAACGTATTCCCTAGAGGCGTAAACAGCGCCTCATGGATAGACTCCCCTCCAGAATAATAAATAGGGGCCGTGCAGCGTGAATCATGGCGCGCAGTGCGCGCCAGGCAACGGATGCCCATAGAAGGCGATCCGGGCCGGCACAAGGAGGTTGATCGTGGCCAGATCCGTATTCCGTCTGGGAGGCATGTGGAGTTTGTTGCGGCGGCTCAATCGCGGCGACGCGACGCTGTCGGAGCGCACTTTATCCTTTAGTCCGGCCGTTTGGCCGCTATACGGCTTCATGGCGCGCCTGCGCGGCCGCATCATGACCGTCCGCCAATCCAGCATAGAAATTGCGCTCAATGCCGCGCGCACGCAGTTTCAGGCGGGTCATTGCTCGCTCCTGGCGCAGGAGCAGGCGCGCGCCGCCGACGCACTTGCGGCCAGCGGCGCGCAAATCGCCGCGCTGTCGGCATCCACATCCACCCATGCGCGCGAGATCGCCGAGGTGTCGGGGCAGAATCTGCACGCGGCGCAGCAGGCGTTGGCCGAGCTGTCCGAGGTCAAGGCGCGGGTGGAGCGCATGACGCGCGAGATGGCTGCCTTTACCGAGGTGGTCGGGCAGCTGACTGGCCGCGCCCATTCGGTTGGCGACATCAGCAAGCTGATCAAGGAGATCGCCTTGCAAACCCAGCTGCTGGCCTTGAACGCCGGGGTCGAGGCGGCCAGGGCGGGAGATGCGGGGCGCGGCTTCGCCGTCGTCGCCAGCGAGGTCGGGCGCCTGGCCGAGCGCGTGAACTCGGCCACCAGCGATATCGGCCGGCATACCACCGAGATGCTGGAGCTGGTGGAAACGACCCAGCGTCAGACCGGCACGCTGCGCGAGGATGTCGACACCTCAGGCGAGGTGCTGGGCCGCACATGCTCCGGTTTCGAGCGTTTCGTGCGGGATTTCGACAGCATGAACCGTCAGGTCGGCGACGTGGTCCAGGCCATCGGCGAGGTGGACTCCACCAATCACGGCATGAGCGAGGACGTGGGGCGGATCGCCGCGCTGAGCGCCAACGTGCTCGAGCGTATCGGCAGCATGTCCGGCGAAATCGACCGCATCCGCCGCCAGACGGAAAGTGTGCAGGAGGTCCTGGCCGATATGCGCACCGGTAATACGGCTTTTGATGGCCTGTCCGAAACCGTCGAAGCCTTCCGGGCCGCCGCTGCCAACCTGCTGGAGGACGCCCGGAGCCGCGGGGCCGATGTGTTCGACCGGCATTACCGGCGCATTCCGGGCAGCGAACCGGCGCGCTACCACACCAGCTACGACCGGCAGATCGACGAATCCGTGACCCGGTTGCTGGACAGCGTGCTGGATGGCGTGCCGGGCGGGATCTACACGATTCTGGTGGATAACAGGGGTTACGCGCCGGCGCACAATCTGCGTTTTTCCCAGGCGCCTACCGGGGATCCGAAACAGGATATCGCGCGGGTGCGGAACAAGCGCATCTTTGACGATCCGGTGGGTTTGCGCCTGGCGACCAACACTGGCGGAATGCTGCTTCAGACTTACTCCCGCGACACGGGTGAGATCGTCAACGACATATCCATTCCGCTCTATCTGGGGTCGGAACATTGGGGCGCGGTGCGGATCGGCCTGGATTTCACCCGCTTCCAGGCGGTCGCGGGCGAGGGCGAGGCCGGCGGCCTGGCGGTCGCCGCTGGGGCCTGACGCGGCGGGTCGTCACGGGCCAGGGCGCGTTCCAGGCCGGGTTGGAACGCGCCGCCTGGAACGCATCCGGGAATAGCGCCGCTTTCCCCCCGTTTCTTGGCTTATCGCCCAAGCCCGGGGCCTCCTAGAATCTCGGCGGGCAGCTCGTCATTCCAGAATCCGCGAGCCGCAACGATACCGCAGAGCATGGCCGAAGAAAGCGACCTCGAAAAAACCGAAGCCGCCTCTCCCAGGCGCCTGGAAAAGGCGCGCGAGGAGGGGCAGATTGCGCGTTCCCGGGAATTGGGGACGTTCATGATGCTGGCTGCGGGCGTGGGCGCCATCTGGGTGGGCGGCAGTTCGCTCTACCGCACCCTGACCGGCGTGCTGCGCAACGGCCTGGGTTTCGATCAGCGCATCGTCGCCGATCCCGGCGTGATGGTCGAGCGGGCGGTCGAGGGCTTCGGCCAGGCCTTGCTGGTGCTGCTGCCTATTTTTGGCTTGCTGGCGGTGATCGCGGTGCTGTCCAGCGTGCTGCTCGGCGGCCTGGTCATCTCCGGCAAGCCCCTGCAGTTCAATTTCTCCAAGCTCAGCCCCATTTCCGGGGTGAAGCGGATGTTCTCGTCGCAGACGGTGGTGGAGCTTATCAAGGCGCTGGCCAAGGCCCTGCTGGTGGGCGGCGTGGCAGTCTGGGTCATCTGGCGCTATCACGACGACATGCTGAGCCTGATGCACGTGGCGCCGTCGGCGGCGCTGGTCAAGGCGCTGACGCTGGTGGCGATGTGCTGCGCCTTTATCGTGGCTTCGCTCATCGTCATCGTCATGCTGGACGTGCCGTGGCAGATCTGGAGCCACCTGAAGAAGCTGCGCATGTCCAAGGAAGACGTGCGCCAGGAACACAAGGAAAGCGAAGGCGACCCGCACGTGAAGGCGCGCATCCGGCAGCAGCAGCGCCAGGCGGCGCGGCGCCGCATGATGTCTGAAGTGCCAAAGGCGGACGTGGTGGTGACCAATCCCACGCATTACGCCGTGGCCTTGAAGTACGACGAGGAAAAGAGCGGGGCGCCGCGAGTGCTGGCCAAGGGCACCGGCCTGATCGCGGCCAAGATCCGCGAACTGGCGGCCGAAAACCGTATCCCGACATTGGAAGCGCCGCCCCTGGCGCGCGCATTGCATCAACACGTGGAGATCGGGCAGGAAATCCCGGCCGAACTCTACACCGCGGTGGCAGAAGTGCTGGCGTGGGTCTTCCAGCTGCGCTCCTGGCGGGCCGGGTGGGGCGCCGAACCTGCGGTCCCGACCCGGCTGGCCGTGCCGGCCGAGCTGGACCCGCAAGCCAAAACCGCAGCACAAGGAGCTTAAGGAATGAGCGCTTTGCTCACCATGTTGAAGAGTAGCGGGGCCACGCATGCGCGGCTGCTGGCAGGGCCTGTCCTGATCGTGATGGTGCTGGGCATGATGGTCCTGCCCCTGCCCACGTTCCTGCTCGACCTGCTGTTCACCTTCAACATTGCGTTGTCCGTGATGATCCTGCTGGTTGCCATGTTCACGCGCAAACCGCTGGACTTCGCCGCGTTTCCGGCCGTGCTGCTGTTCGCCACACTGCTGCGCCTGTCGCTGAACGTTGCCTCCACCCGGGTGGTGCTGCTCAACGGCCACACCGGTCCGGATGCGGCGGGCAAGGTCATCGAGGCCTTCGGCCACTTCCTGGTCGGCGGCAACTTTGCCGTGGGGATCATCGTCTTCGTGATCCTGACCATCATCAACTTCATCGTCATCACCAAGGGTGCCGGCCGTATTGCGGAAGTGGGCGCGCGTTTCACCCTGGACGCGATGCCGGGCAAGCAGATGGCGATCGACGCGGACCTGAACGCCGGCCTGATCGGCGAAGACGAGGCGCGCAAGCGCCGCGCGGAAGTCTCGCAGGAATCCGACTTCTTCGGCTCGATGGACGGCGCCAGCAAGTTCGTGCGCGGCGATGCCATCGCCGGCCTGTTGATCATGGCGATCAACATCATCGGCGGCCTGATTGTGGGCGTTGCCCAGCACGACATGTCGATGGGCGATTCGGCGCGCGTTTATACGCTGCTGACCATCGGCGACGGGCTGGTGGCCCAGATTCCGGCGTTGGTGATCTCCACCGCCGCGGGCGTGGTGGTGTCGCGGGTGTCGACCGACCAGGACATCGGCCAGCAAATCATCAGCCAGCTGTTCTCCAATCCGAGCGTACTGTTCCTGACGGCCGGCATCGTCGGCATCATGGGCCTGATTCCCAACATGCCGCACGTTGCCTTCCTGACCCTGGCCGGCGTGCTGGGCTGGGGCGGCTGGGTGCTGTACAAGCGGCAGACTGCGGCCGCCGCGGCCGCCGCGGAGGTGCCGCCGCAGGCGATCACCCAGGCGCAGGCCGCCGCCGCCGAGGCCAGTTGGGACGACGTGTCGATGGTGGACCAGCTGGGTCTGGAGGTCGGCTATCGTCTGATCCCGCTGGTGGATCACGCCCAGAACGGCGAACTGCTGCACCGCATCCGCAGCCTGCGCAAGAAGTTCGCGCAGGACGTGGGCTTTCTGCCGCCGGTGGTGCATATCCGGGACAACCTCGAACTCAAGCCCAACGATTACCGCATCCTGCTGTCTGGCGTGGAAGTCGGCCATGGCGTGGCCATGCCGGGGCAATGGCTGGCGATCGACCCGGGCGGCGTGACCATGCCGATCAAGGGCACGCCCACGACCGACCCCGCTTTTGGCTTGCCGGCGCTGTGGATCGACGGCAGCCTGCGCGACCAGGCGCAGGTGGCGGGCTACACGGTGGTGGATGCCGGCACCGTGGTTGCGACGCACCTGAATCACCTGATGCATCGCCACGGTTCCAACCTGCTGGGTCGCCAGGAAGTGCAGCAACTGCTGGACCGCATCGGCCGCGACGCGCCCAAGCTGGTCGAAGACCTGGTGCCCAAGACCTTGTCGCTCACGGCGCTGCAGAAGGTGCTGCAGGGCCTGCTGTCGGAAGAAGTGCCGATCCGCGACATGCGCACCATCATCGACACCTTGTCCGAGCATGGCCCGCGCCTGGCGGCGCTGGCCGCGGGCACGGGCAGCCAGCCCGACATCAACGAGCTGATCGCCTTGACGCGCCGTTCGCTGGGCCGAGCCATCACCCAGCAATGGTTCCCGGGCGAGGGCGAACTGCGCGTGATCGGCCTGGACGTGAAGTTGGAACGCGTGCTTTCGCAGGCCATGACGACCAGCGGCGGACTGGAGCCGGGGCTGGCCGATACCTTGCTGCGCGAAGCGCAGGCCGCGGTCGAGCGCCAGGAATCGCAGGGCAACGCGCCGGTGCTGCTGGTGTCGCCGGTCTTGCGCGCACCTTTGTCGCGCTTCTTGCGGCACCATCTGCCACAGCTGGGCGTGTTGTCGAATACGGAAATACCCGATGAGCGCATGGTGCGTGTGACCGCGCTGATCGGCGGAGGTAATGGGGCATGAAGATAAGCCGATTTTTTGGGGCGAATAGCCGCGATGTGATGCGTCAGGTCCGGCAGGTGCTGGGGCCGGATGCGCTGATCGTGTCGAACCGCAGTGTCGATGGCGGCGTGGAGGTTCTGGCCACTGTCGAGGGCGCGTTCGACGACACGGCTCATGAGTCTCCGGCACGACAGGAAACCGCGCCCTCCCGGCCGGCCGATGTTCTTCCGCAGGCGCCTGTCGGCGTTCCGGCGGGCGTGCGTTTCGATGTCCCGGATCCGGCGACGTTCCCGTCGGCGCCGGCGCCCGCCATGCCGCCAGCCGGCTACCCGGCGCCGTCGCGTTCGATCGCTGCCTACCAAACCGCCTATGCCTCCTCGACGCAGGCCGAAGACGAGACGCCGCCGGTTGCGCCGCTGGCAACGGTGCCTGCTCCGGCCGCGCCCGTGCGTGTCGAATTGCCATCCTTGCCGCCGTTGCGCGAGACGCCGGTTGCGCAAGCAGCCGCCTCGACCGCAGCCCCCGCAGTCTACGTGCCCGCAGCGCCTCAGTCCGCGGCCGCGTCTTCCATGGCCCGCATGCCCGATGTGCCGCTGCGCCAGCCTCCGATGGTGCCGCCGGCCACGTTGCCTTCCGATGCCGCTGCCGGCTTGCAGGACGCCATCAGTGCGCTGCGCGGAGCCTTGGAAAGCCGCATGGACGGGCTGCTCTGGGGCGGGCGCCAGGGGCCGGGCCGGGAACCTGCGGGCGCCGCTTTGTTCCGCAGCCTGCTGGACGCGGGCTTCAGTACCAAACTGGTGCGCACGCTGGTGGAACGCCTGCCCGAGGGCATGACGCCGGAAGCGGCGTTGAGCTGGGCCCGCAACGAACTGGTAACCCACTTGCCGGTGTTGCGTTCCGAAGACGAGTTCCTGGCCGGCGGCGTGTACGCCCTGGTCGGTCCGACCGGCGTCGGCAAGACCACCACGCTGGCCAAGCTGGCCGCGCGCTGCGTGGCGCGCGAAGGCCGCGAGCAGGTGGCGATGCTGACCACCGACAATTTCCGGATCGGCGCGCTGGAGCAGCTGCAGATTTATGGACGCCTGATGGGCGTGCCCGCTCATTCGGTGCGCGATGCGGGCGAGCTGCGCCGCATCCTGGCAGAACTGGGCAACCGCAAGATCGTGCTGATCGACACCACCGGCATCAGCCAGCGCGACCGCCAGGTGGCGGAACAGGCGGCGATGTTGTGCAACGCGGGCAAGCCGGTGCGCCGGCTGCTGGTGCTCAATGCGGCCAGCCAGGGCGACACCCTGGACGAAGTGGCGCACGCCTACCGCAATGGCGTGGGCGAGGACGTGGCCGGCTGCATCATCACCAAGCTGGACGAGGCCACCCGCCTGGGCGCGGCGCTGGACACGGCCATCCGCCATCGCCTGCCGATCCACTACATGTCGGTCGGACAGAAAGTACCCGAGCACATGGAATTGGCCCGGGCCGACGTGCTGATCGATCGCGCCTTCTCCATGGTCGAGCGGGCCCGCGCGCTATACACGCCCAGCGAGGCCGACCTGGCGACGCTGGTGTCCGCGTCGCGCGAGCCCGAAAGCGTGGATCCTGCCCGCAAGCGGCAATTGCTGGCTTCCGCCATCCTGCGGCCGCAAGGCGGCGCCGGCTCGATCGAAGCTGCGCAAAACCTGGACGATGCCATCGCCTGGCTGGAAAGCGATCCGGCCTGCGTGCAGGCCCGTGCTTCCTGGCGCGGCTATGTTGGAGACGGTTCGGGCGTCAGCCTGACGGCCCTGGGCGACGAGCCCTTGGCGATGGCCGGCCGTGAATTCTCCACGGTCTGCGGGCGGCATCTGCTTGCCGTGCATGGCAAGGCTCCCTTGAAGGGTGAGGGTTTGCCCGGAGGAGCATTGCTGGGCACGCTATTGATGAGCGATCGCGGCACGGCCCTGGCAGCGCCCGCGCAGCAACTGGTTCTGCCGCACGGCATGCTGTCTTCTTTCGCGCCTGCCGCGCCGGCCCAGCCGGATGCGGCCTTGGCGTTGCAGGCGCGCGTGCGCTGGTTGGCGGAAAAACTGGCGCGCGTGCCGGTCGTGCACATGCTGGAGGCCGGTACTTCCGCCTTGTGGCCGACCTTGAGCGAACAAGGCGTCGCCTGGGTGGCACGCAGCGCCGGCGGCCAGCGTGTCATCCAGGATGACTGCCCGACCAATCTGAATGCCGTGGGCAAGAGCGTGGGCTATCTACCCGTCGGCCAGCCCGGTGACATGCCCGGGCTGCATAGCGTCCAGGGCAGCAAGCGCGTACCCCTGGCATTGTGGGCCTCCGGTACGGAAGTGACTTTGCCGGGCCGCAACGGCGGCGAATCCGTGCGGCTGGTCTGCGCCCGTCTGATCGACACGGTCAGCGGCGAAGTGGCCGGACAGCTGTTCGGCATGACCAACCTGCCCGCGTCCCAGGCGGACGCCGCCACGGTGGCGCGCTGGCTGGTGCTGCAAGACGAGGCCAAAGCGGGATTCCGCTATATGGCGAACGCGTGGCAGGCTTTGCCGGCCGTGGATGGCGCCCATGCATTGGCACGCCAATCGCTGATGGCCGGGCAGATGGGCGCGGCATGCTGGCAGTTGGCGCATACGCCGGCGGCGGAAGTGCTGCGCGGGCCTCTGTCAGGCATCATGGGAACGGATCGCAAGCTGTCCGGACGCATGTTGCCGGTCGCGTTGCTGAAGATGTACGCGATGCTGGAGATGACTGCGGTCTGAAGAGAGCCGTTGTTTGATGGGTCGCGTGCGTTAAAGAACTGGCGCTCTTGCGCAAGAAGATGCGCGCCGTAACGCAATCTGCGGATCGCGTGGCGCTGTGCAAGCGCCGCTGTTCAACCGCGGGTGGTTGTGGTTCAGCCGGCCACGATGGGCTTGCGGCCCGGGGCGGTGCGTGCGCCGCGGCCGCGAGCGTCGTAGGTGGACAGCGAGCCGCCAGCAGCGCCCATGTTGCGCAGGGCGTCGAGTGATTGCTGCGTATAGCGCAGATGTACGTCGATGAGCGCGCCGTTGCGCATATTGATTTCGTTGGCGGATGCCGATTTGCTCAGCAGGGCCTGCCAGACGCCTGAAAGCTGCGGGTGCAGAACAGCGGCCTGCTCGGTGCCGGCGTGTCCGGCGGGCAGGCCGATTTCCGCGAGCAAGGAATCGCGGACCTGGCTCAGGTCCACGAGCTTGCGGGCGACTTCGCCCTTGCGTTCAGTGATTTCCTGCAGCGTGCCTACGCTTCCCAAGCCCACCAACACTTCGGTCTCTTCTTCCAGAATGGCGGAGAACTCGGCGATCAGTGCATCTTCCTGCCGCATGCAGGATTGGAGGGACTCGATGGTGCTCATGGTCATGCTGTTCGGCTCGGGAGGTTCGGGGTTACTTAAGCAGATCGCGGGCGCTGGCGATCAGGCTGTCCGCGATGCGCCCGGTGTCGATCTTCAGCTGACCCGAGGCGATGGCGGCGCGGATGGCGGCCACGCGTTCGACGTTGATGTCGTTGGAACCGTCCTGCAGCGCCAACAGCTTGCGCGATGCCGAGCTCAGCGCTACCTGCGAGCTGCTGGAGCCGCTGGCGCTGCCTGCGCCATAGGCCTGGGCAACCGCCGAGTCGGCGCGAGGCGCGACGGCGTCAGCCGAGAGGGGGCGGTTGGTGGTGGAATTGATCTTCAAGATTTTCTCCGCGGGGCGTCCAGGGTCGGTTGTGCGACGGAATCGCCTACTTATGCCTCAGTAACGGCAGGGCCGGAAAGAACTTTAGGGGCGGGCGGCGTATGGGTGAGATGCGACATGTAACAGCAATTACAGTTGTATTTCGACCAGACTGGCGTTGCGCACCACGCCGCTGACGACTTGGCCGCCCGCGGTGCGCACCTGCACGGTGGCGCCCGGCGCCGCGTTGTCGAGCGCCTGCCCTTCGCTGCTGACCACGAAGCCCTTGCCGCGCGCGTTGATGCGGACATTGGCTCCGCGCAGCACGGATTGTGCGTTGCGCAGTCCGGAACTCCGCACCGCTTGCCCGGCGTTGATCCGGTGCACCGCCGTCATCCCCGCCACGGCTTGCGGATCCGTAATTGCGCCTGGGGGCAGGGCGATCAGGTCGCCGTCCCGCGGCGCGAGGTCGTCCGGCGTCAGCGCCTGTCCTGCCGCAATCAGCCGCGCGGCGACGTAATAGTGGCCCGGCACGCTTACCGTCGCCTGGACATACGCCGTCCAGGGTTTGGGCGCGTTGCAGCGTACCCCAACCGTCATGCGCGAACGCAGTTTCATGCCTGACGGCATAAATGGGGACATGGCGTCGCAGGGCGCCAGGCGTTCCGCGCGCGGCGGGTCGATCGCGACCGACGGCTGCCCAGGCAGGCTGGCCAGCTGATCCAGCAGATAGGTCTGCGCCACGAGGGCGATCGCCTCGGGTGCCTGAGTCGCCGCTTCCTGCCCCTGCGCGGCAGCCAGGGGCAGCAGCAGGGCGGCCAGGCAGCCGGCGCGCGCGCGGAGTCGGGTTGCGGATATTTTCATGATGGATGAATTGTAGAAGTCCGCGGCATTCGGCAATACGTGAATTGGATGAGAAATGACGGGTTATTTGGCTGATTGTGTCGAGCCCATGACCCCTATGATGCCGTCATCCAATGGGATAACGGTCTGTCCGGCGTCCCTCGTTTTATCTGAATTGCAACGCACCAAGGCGCTCCGATGCTAGACCGGCTTAATGAAGATTTCCGCTTCTTCCAGCAGTCCCTGGGACTGCGCGCGCAACGCCAGGAAGTGCTGTCCTCGAACATCGCCAACGCCGATACGCCCAACTACAAGGCGCGTGATTTCGACTTCAAGACGGCAATGGCCAACGCCATGGAAGGCACCAAGCGCCTGCCCGATACCTCGCTCACGCTGACGTCCGCACGCCATATTCCGGCCAAGGCCGTATCGCAGGGCCCGACGGAACTGCTGTACCGCCTGCCGTACCAGCCCAGCATGGACGGCAATACGGTGGACATGGACATCGAGCGGGTGCAGTTCGCGGATAACACCCTGCATTACCAAAGCACGATGCAGATGCTGTCTGGCCGTATCCGGACCATGATGGCCGCAATTCAGGAATGATTTTTAAAGGGAGCGGCAGGCAATGTCCTTGTTGAGCATTTTCGATATCGCCGGTTCGGCGCTCAGCGCGCAATCGCAGCGCATGAACGTGGCGGCCAGCAACATGGCCAACGCCGACAGCGTGGTTGGCCCCGATGGCAAACCGTACCGCGCCCGCCAGGTCGTGTTTCAGGTGAATCCCCCGGCCGGTCAGGCCTTGGGCCAGGAGATCGGCGGCGTGCGCGTGGCTGGCGTGATCGAGGACCAGTCCCCCTTGAAGCAGGTCTACGACCCGCAGCACCCATTGGCCGACGCCCAGGGCTACGTCAGCATGCCCAATGTCGACCCGGTGGCCGAAACCGTGAACATGATCGCGGCCTCGCGCTCGTACCAGGCGAACGTGGAAGTGCTCAATACCGCCAAGGCCCTGATGCAGAAGACACTGACCATCGGCCAGTCCTAATTTCCGGAACCCGTGTATCCATGACCATTATCGACCAATCGACGAGCAAGATCGGCCTGGGCCTGGCGCAAACCGGCGCCAACGGCAGCAGCACGGCGCAAGGCCTGCAGGACCAATTCCTGAAGCTGCTGGTTACCCAGCTGCAGAACCAGGATCCCCTGAACCCGATGCAGAACGCCGAGCTGACCTCCCAGCTGGCGCAGATCTCCACCGTGGAAGGTATCACCAACTTGAAGAACACCATGCTCGCCATCAGCAATCAGATCGATGTGTCTCAGTCGATGAATGCGGTGGCGATGATAGGCAAGGGCGTGCTGATTCCCGGCTCCAAGATCAAGTCTGGCGTGGATGCAACGAATCCCGAGGCCCGTGTCGTTACACCTTATGGCCTGGACCTGCAGGGCGACGCCCAGAAAGTGCAGATCCGCATTTCGGACGCTAACGGCGCGGTGGTACGTACGATCGAAACGACGGACCAGAAGCCCGGCGTGTACACGCTGTCCTGGGATGGCAAGAACGATAGCGGCGTTGTGCTGGAACCAGGCGCGTACACAGTGTCCGTCATGGCCACGGATGCCGACGGCAAGAAGGTGAATGCAGAAGTGCTGAGCTATGGCCAGGTCAAGAGCGTGGCGTATTCCACCGAAGGCCTGCGTCTGGATCTGGGCCTGGATGGCCAGACCAGCATGCTGGATGTGCGCAAGGTGATCGGCGCCTGAAGCGGGCGCAATGTATCGGTGCCGGCGCATGGGCGGCGGCTTCCCCTAGTTAAAGATTAGCGAGAACAAACATGGGTTTCGGACAAGGATTGAGCGGCTTGAACGCCGCAGCGCAGAATCTGGACGTCATCGGCAACAACATCGCCAACTCCGGCACGGTCGGTTTCAAGTCGGCCACCGCCTCGTTTGCCGACGTCTACGCCAGTTCGCGCGTCGGCCTGGGCGTGAAGGTCGCGGCCATCAACCAGCGCTTTACCGTGGGTACGGTGAATGGCGGCGGCGGCGAATACGACATCGCCATCGATGGCGCCAAGGGCATGTTCCGCGTCACCGACCAGAGCGGCGCGGTGATGTACACCCGCAACGGCGAATTCCTGGTCGACAAGAACAACTTCATCGTGAATGCCCAGGGATATCGACTGACGGGCTATCCGCCGGGCTCCGTTGGCGCGAATCCGGTTGAGTTGCAGCTGCCCACGGCGAACGTGGCTCCGCTAGCGACGTCCACGGGTACCACCGTGGCCAACCTGAACGCCAACGCGAAAGTCATCTACGAAACGGATACGCAAACCAAGGCGGCTGTCCCCGGGACGGTGACGCTGGGCGCGGCGCCTGGCACTGTGTACACCTTCACCCGTGACGCCACGGGAACGGCGACACTGGTGGATACCGTACCGGCTGGTGGTGCGCTGCCCGCCGCAGGCTCCACTTTCACCGTCGGTACGGAAACGGTAACCGTGGGCGCGGGCGGCGTTATTACGGGCGGTGATCTGTCGAAGATGGGGGCGTTCACTGAGTACACGGCGGCTGTCGTCGAAACAGGCAGGCCGTTCGACCCGAAGCTGTCCAACTCCTATACCAACGCCTCGCCGATGACCGTGTTCGACTCGCTGGGCAACTCCCATCAGGTCATGCAGTACTTCGTGAAGCGTCCTGCCGCCACTGCGGACACCAGCACTTACGACGTCTATTACACGATTGACGGTCAGGCCATGGCGCCGACCACTGAAGCGGGCGGGGTCTGGGGCAACCCGCAGAAGTTCACGTTCAACAAGGCCGGCGTGTTGACCAGCGCGCCCGTGGTCAACCTGTCCTTCGCGAATCCGGGCGGCGGCACCACACCTGCAGACCCGATCAACATTGCGATGAACTACACGGGCACCACCCAGTTCGGCAGCGCCTACAAGCTGGTAGCCAAGCCGGACGGGTACGCTTCCGGCGAGTTCAGCGGCATCAATATCAGCGGCGACGGCAGCATCGTGGCCAGCTACACCAACGGAGAGACCCAGATCGTCGGCACCATCGTGCTGGCCGACTTCTCCAACCTGCAGGGCCTGCAGCCCGTGGGCAACAACGCCTGGACGGAAACTTCCGCCTCCGGCCAGCCCATCCTGGGCCAGCCTGGCAGCAACGGCCTGTCCAAGGTCGTGGGCCAGGCTACGGAGTCGTCCAACGTCGACATGAGCAAGGAGCTGGTCAACATGATCATTGCCCAGCGCACCTACCAGGCCAACTCGCAAACCATCAAGACCCAGGACGAAATCATGCAAGTCCTGATGAACCTGAAGTAAGGCCGGCAGGCACGCGACGACACCGACGGAATAGGCAATGGACCGTATCATCTACACCGCCATGAATGGCGCGGCGCGCATCACCGAGCATCAGGCCGCGCTTTCCAACAACATGGCCAACGTGAACACGGCGGGTTTCCGCGAGCAGATCGCGCTGTACCGCTCGGTGCCGGTCACGGACGGGACGAGTCTGCCCACGCGCGTTTCGACGGTGGCGTCCACGCCGCGCAACAGCTTCCAGATGGGCAATATGCAGACCACGGGCCGGGACCTGGACGTGGCCTTGTCCAGCGAGCGCGGCTGGATCGCCGTGCAGACGCCGCAAGGCGAAGCCTATACCCGCGCCGGTGGCCTGCAGGTCGGCATCAATGGCCTGCTGCAGACCTCGCTCGGCCAGCCTGTGCTGTCCGATCAGGGCGGTCCCATCGATATACCCGACCAGGCTGCCCTGACGATCACCGCGGACGGCACCATTACCGCCATCGGCGCTGGCGATGCGCCGAACAACATACTGAACCTGGGCCGGATCAAGCTGGCCAGCCCGCAGAACGATCAACTGGTGCACGGCGACGACGGGGTGTTCCGCATGGCGCCCGTCAACGGCCAGCCTGCGCCTCCGGTGCCGGCCGATCCCAGCCTGCGGCTGTTGTCCGGCGTGCTGGAAGGCAGCAACACCAATCCCATGGCGGCGATGGTGGGCATGATCGCCAACGCTCGCCGCTTCGAGCAGCAGATGCAGGTGATCCAGCAGTCGGACCGCAACGCCGAACGCGCCAACGGCATCCTGTCGGTAAGCGCCTGATACGGCAACTGAACTAGAAACAATTTTCGCGCGCGGCCGGGCCGCGCCACCAGGAGTACTACATCATGATGCGTTCGCTGTGGATCGCCAAGACGGGCCTGGAAGGTCAGCAGACCTCCATGGACGTGATTTCGAACAACTTGGCCAACGTCTCCACCAATGGTTTCAAGCGCGGCCGCGCCGTGTTTCAGGACCTGATGTATCAGACGTTGCGCCAGCCCGGCGCCCAGGTCGGCGACGCTACCCAGCTGCCGTCCGGCCTGCAGCTGGGTACCGGCGCGCGCGTGGCCGCGACCGAGCGCATCCACACCGCGGGCAACCTGAACAACACCGGCAGCGAGATGGACATCGCCATCAACGGCCGCGGCTTTCTGCAGATCGAATTGCCCGACGGCACCCAGGCCTATACCCGCGATGGCGCCCTGCAACGCGACCAGAACGGCCAGCTGACCACCGTCAGCGGCTACGTGATCCAGCCGCCGATGAACATCCCTGACAACGCGCTGTCGATCTCGATCGGCAACGACGGCATCGTCTCGGTGACGCAGCCTGGCGCCGCCGGCATCAACGTGCAGATCGGCCAGTTGCAGATCGCGACGTTCATCAACCCCACCGGCCTGCAGAGCATCGGCGAAAACCTGTACCTCGAAACCGACGCTTCGGGTCCCGCCAACCTGCTGCAGCCGGGCGTGGACGGCGCCGGTTCCATCATGCAGAAGTACGTCGAAACCTCCAACGTCAACGTCGCTGAAGAACTGGTCAACATGATCACCACGCAGCGCGCATACGAAATGAACAGCAAGGCCGTCAAGACCTCGGACGAAATGCTGGCCCGCCTGACCCAACTGTGATGTCCATGTCTGTCCTGCGCCTGGTATCGAGTGCGGCACTGGCTATGCTGGTGGCCGGTTGCGCCATGATCCCGCCCGAGCCTATCGTGACCGGGCCGACCACGGCCGCGCCGCCGCCGCCGGCCGCGCCGATGGCGCAGCCCACGGGCTCAATCTACCAGCCGACCACCTACGGCAACTATCCCTTGTTCGAGGACCGTCGGCCACGCAACGTGGGGGATATCGTCACCATCGTCCTGAACGAGAAGACCAACGCCTCCAAGAACGTCGCCACCAATACCAACCGCAGCGGCAGCGCCAGCCTGGGCATCGCCGCCGCGCCGTCCTTCATGGATAGCTGGGCTAACGCCAACCTGAACACTGACGCCAAGGGCGGCAACGTGTCGCAGGGCAAGGGCGACAGCACCGCGAACAATGCCTTCACCGGCACCATCACCACCACGGTGGTGGGGGTGATGTCCAACGGCAACCTTCAGGTCGCGGGTGAAAAGCAGATCGCCATCAACCGGGGCAGCGAATTCGTGCGTTTCTCCGGCATCGTTGATCCGCGCTCCATCACCGGCACCAACACCGTGTCGTCCACCCAGGTGGCCGACGCTCGCATCGAGTACCGCAGCAAGGGCGTCATGGACGAAGTCCAGACCATGGGCTGGCTGCAACGCTTCTTCCTGATCGCTTCGCCGTTCTGAACATGAAACAACCGAATCCGATATCCGCCTTGTTGTCCTTGTTGGCGCGCGTCTGCGTTTCGGTCGGGCTGGTGGCCGGCGCAAGCGCGGCTCATGCCGAGCGGCTCAAGGACCTGGCTTCGATCCAGGGCGTGCGGGGCAACCAGCTGATTGGCTATGGCCTGGTGGTGGGCCTGGATGGCAGCGGCGACCAGGTGCGCCAGACGCCATTCACCCAGCAAAGCCTGACGAACATGCTGTCCCAGCTGGGCATTACTGTGCCCGCCGGCAGCAATATGCAGCTAAAGAACGTGGCTGCCGTCATGGTCACGACCACCTTGCCCGCATTCGCCCGGCCGGGCCAGACCCTGGACGTGGTGGTTTCGTCCATGGGTAACGCCAAGAGCTTGCGCGGCGGCACCTTGCTGATGACCCCGCTCAAGGGCGCCGACAGCCAGGTCTACGCTATCGCCCAGGGCAACATCCTGGTGGGTGGCGCGGGCGCTTCCGCCGGCGGTTCGAGCGTGCAGATCAACCAGTTGAACGGCGGCCGCATCAGCGCGGGCGCCATCGTCGAGCGGGGCGTACCCACCACGTTTTCGCGTGACGGCTACATTCATGTGGAATTGAACAATACCGATTTCGGCACGGCGCAGAATGTGGTCATGGCGCTGAACCGCAAGTTCGGACAAGGCACCGCCACCGCGCTGGATGGCCGTGTCGTGCAGGTGCGCACGCCCATGGAGCAGGCCTCCCAGGCGCGCTTCCTGTCGCAGGTGGAAGATCTGCAGGTGGCGCGGGCGCCCACGGTGGCCAAGGTCATCATCAATGCCCGCACGGGTTCGGTCGTCATGAACCGCACCGTCATGATCGAAGAAGCCGCCGTCGCGCACGGCAACCTGTCGGTCATCATCAATCGTCAAAACCAGGTGTCGCAGCCCGACACGCCGTTCACGGAAGGGCAGACGGTAGTGGTACCCAATACCCAGATCGAAGTGCGGCAGGAAAACGGTTCGCTGCAACGGGTGAGCACCAGCGCCAATCTGGCGGATGTGGTCAAGGGCCTGAACGCCCTGGGCGCCACGCCCCAGGACCTGCTGGCGATCCTGCAGGCCATGAAGACCGCGGGCGCCTTGCGCGCCGAACTGGAAATCATCTGACGGCCATGGCGTACACCAACGATGCGGCGCGCGGCGCCAGCCGGCAGGATTCGGTCTTTGATATGGGCCGTTTGTCGGATTTGAAGCGCGACGTCAAGAAGGACCCGGAAGGGACCGAGCAGCAGAAGCAGGTGGCCAAGCAGTTCGAGGCCTTGTTCCTGCAGATGATGGTCAAGCGCATGCGCGAAGCCACCCCCAAGGAGGGGCTGTTCGATTCGCAGCAGACCCAGATGTTGCAGTCCATGGCGGACGAGCAGTTGGCTTTGCACCTGGCGTCGCCCGGTATTGGCCTGTCCGGCGCCATTCTGGCGCAGATGCAGCAAGGCAAGCCCGGCGAGCTGGGTGCGGATGCGGTCAAGCGTCTGGGAGAGGGCGCGGATGCCGATTTCCGTTCTGCCGGTTCGCGTGAAGTTTCGGCGTTGCTGAACGTGATGCGCAACAACAGCGCCCAGAACCGGGCGCTGGCTGCGGTGGAAGGCGCGCCAGACCATGTGGTCGCCTTCGTTTCCAGGATGTCGCGCGCAGCGAATCTCGCTTCCCAGCAAAGCGGCGTGCCCGCGCGTCTCATCATGGGCCAGGCAGCGCTGGAGTCGGGCTGGGGCAAGCGCGAGATCAAGCACCAGGACGGCAGCACCAGCTACAACCTGTTCGGCATCAAGGCGGGATCCAGCTGGAAGGGGCAGGTTGTCAATGTGCTCACCACCGAATACGAAGACGGTGTGGCGAAAAAGGTGACGCAACCTTTCCGCGCCTACGCTTCCTACGAGGAATCGTTCGCGGATTATGCCCGCCTGATCGGCAACAGTCCGCGTTACGAGGGCGTCACGCAGGCGCGCAACGAGATCGAGGCGGCGCGCAAGATCCAGGCCGCGGGCTACGCGACAGATCCGCAGTATGCGCAAAAGCTGATCGGTGTCATGGGCCAGCTACGTGGCGCGGCATCCAAGGTGGAAATTTCTCGCCAGATGTTGGAAGGACTCTAAATTCGGATCATCTCCTGCCGTTAATTGGATATCCAGGTATATCAGCGGTTACATACGGGGCATTGTCAGCATGAACATGTATAAATTGGCGCTGGGCGGGCTGAACGCCGCTCAGGCAGGGCTGGCCACCACCAGCCACAATATCAACAATGCCACCACGGTCGGTTACAACCGCCAGCGCGTCATGGTTTCGACCGCCGGCGCCCAGGCCACCAGCAACGGCTACATCGGCCGTGGAGTCCAGGTCGACACGGTCGAGCGCAGCTACGACAGCTTCCTGTACAAGCAACTGGTAGGTGCGCAGGGCAGCGGTGCCCAGCTCCAGACGCAATACAACCAGGTGTCGGCGATCAACAACCTGTTTGCGGACCGCACCGTCGGCATCGCGCCGGGCTTGACCAATTTCTTCACCAGCATGAACGCGGTGGCCAGCAAGCCGGCCGACCCCGCTGCGCGTCAGGATTTACTGGGCAAGGCCAACAGCCTGGCCACCCAGATCCGTTCGGCCTACACCGAAATGCAGAATCAGCGCATCGGCCTGAATACGCAGATCACCACGACGGTCGAGCAGGTCAACAGCTATCTGACGCGTATCGACGACCTGAACCAGCAGATCTCGCTGGCTACGGGCAAGGCGGGCGGCAGTCCTCCGAACGATCTCCTGGATCAGCGTGACCAGGCGGTCATGGAATTGAATCAGCTGGTGGGCGTCACCACCTACGAGCAAGGCGACAAGATCAACATCACGCTGGCCAACGGCGGGCAAGCCCTGCTGTCGGGCAACACCATCTATCCGCTGCAAGCGGTAGCTTCGTCCAAGGACGTGGGGCGCACCACCATTGCTTATACGCTGCCAGCCGGCGCGGGCAAAACGGTCGCTGTGGAACTGAACGATACGGAAGTGACCGGCGGTTCGCTCGGCGGCTTGTTGCAGTTCCGCGCAACGTCGCTGGATGTCATGCAAAGCCAGTTGGGCCAGATGGCCGTCGGCCTGGCGCTGTCCTTCAATGAGCAGCACAAGCAGGGCCTGGACCAGAACGGCAATCCTGGCACGGACTTCTTCGGCATCGGTTCGCCGCAGGGCGTGCCCAATGCGCAGAACAAGAGCAACGCGTCGATTTCCGGCCAGTTCACGAATCTGAACAACATCAACGCCAAGGAATACGAGATTTCCTTTGACGGCACGAACTACCGGGTGCTGCGCATGCCGGAAGGCTCGCAGGTCTACAACGGCCCGGCGACCGGCACGCCCGGCACGCTGAATCTCGACAGCGAAATGGGCGTTACCCTGACCATCAGCGAGCCGCCCCAGGCCGGCGACAAATGGTCGCTCGCGCCCACACGTGACGCGGCCCGCGACCTCACTGTGCTGATCTCTGACCCCTACAAGATTGCGGCGGCCGATACGGCCGGCGGTGACGCCAACGGCAAGAACGCGCTGAAGCTGGCGCAACTGCAGAACAGCAAGGTGCTGGGCAACGGCACGATGAGCGTGAACGACATGTTCGGCCAGGTCGTGAATACCGTCGGGGTCCAGACCGCTCAGCTCAAGTCCGCGGCGACCGCGCAGGCCAACCTGATCACGCAGAAGGCGGCGGCGCAGCAGGCGGTTTCGGGCGTCAACCTGAACGAAGAATACGTCAGCCTGTCGCTGTACCAGGAACAGTATCAAGCCAGCGCCCGCATCATCGATGTGGCCAGCACCATGTTCGACACGCTGCTGGGTCTGCGCGGCTGATCGGATCGTTGAATCGTGACCAATAAAGAAAATTTCGGAGCTTCACCATGCGCCTGAGCACCTCGATGATGTACTCGAACGGCCTGAAGGGCGTTCTCTCTCAGGAATCCGACATGAACCGCCTGGTCGAGCAGGTCGGCAGCGGGCGCAAGAACCTGACGCCGGCGGACGATCCCCTGGCCGCCGCGCTCGCTATCAGCGTGGCGCAGACCCAGAGCATGAACAACACGTATGGCATGAACCGCCAGACCGCCAGCACGAATCTCGGCCAGGAAAGCAACACGCTGACAGCCGTGACTAATGCCTTGCAGGAGGCGCGGACGCGCATCATCCAGGCGGGTGGCGTGCTGTCGGACAGCGACCGTCAGACCTTGTCCACCGCACTCAAGAGTACCCGCGAGGCCTTGCTGGGATTGGCGAACACGACGGACGGAAACGGCCAGTATCTGTTCTCGGGTAATGATGGCAGCGTTATTCCGTACTCCAAGGACGCCGCAGGCAAGATCGCTTACAGCAATTCGGTCGGTGAACGCACCATTCAAGTCGATCAAAGCCGTCAACTGTCCTCCAGCGATCTGGGTAAGGACATTTTTGGCCGCGCCAATCCGGGTTCGCAGGCCTTTGTGGCTTCTGCAGCCAATTCCAATACTGGCACCGCCGAGTTTGGCTCGCCATCCGTGACGCCGGGTTCGGCCAACACGGGCATGAAGTTCTCGGTCCAGTTTGAAACCGACGCGGCCACGGGAGCGGTCGGCTATCGGGTCACGACGACGAATCCCGACGGTTCCAGCGCGACCGTGCCTATTGCGGGATCTCCTGCGACGGCTTACACCGATGGCGCCGCGATCAATCTGGGCAGCGGCGTTTCCGTATCGATAAAGGGTGCCCCGCAGGCTGGTGACGTGATCAAGGTCGATAGCGTCCAATCTTCCAATATGGACGTGTTTGCCACCCTGGACGACGTCATCGCAGCCCTGGACGCGCCTAGTGCTGGCGACCCTGTGGCGACTGCCAAGCTGAACAATGCTTTGGCAACAGCCAACAAGAAGCTGGCGAATACCTATGACAACGTTCTGACGGTGCAGGCTTCGGTCGGTGCCAGAATGAATGAACTTGATGCGCTGAGCGCCACGGGTACGCAGAAGGGCCTGTCTTACTCCAAGTCCCTGTCGGATCTTGAAGAACTGGACTACTACCAAGGCGCCAGCCAGCTCGCATTGCGCCAAGTCGCGCTGCAAGCCGCGTCGGCGGCGTTCATGACCATCCAGGGATCGAGTCTGTTTAGCCGCAAGTAGTAATGCGGTAGGTAAAAGCGCGCCATCGAGTGCGTAGAGTTGCGCCTTTGCGGACGCTACCGGCCAAGGGCCGGGGCGTCCGTGTGTGCGTGCAGTGTAGGAAATTCTCGTTTCACATTGCTTAACGTTCGGATATTCCATGCTTGTCAACTTGAAAGTCCGCACCTGTCTCGTTCTGGTGTTGCTGCTCTTCACGGGCGCCATGTTCATATCCAATGGCGTCGCCTGGATGGGGCTGAACTCGAGCAATGAGAAGCTGGAGCGGGTCAATGATGCCTATTCCACTCAGGCCACACAGTTAAACCGCTCCTACATCCTGTTTTTGCGCGGCCGCTTGTTGCTGGCGACATCACTGATGGATCTGCAGCAAGGAAAGACCGAACAGGCGAACGCGCAGGTCAAACGCGCCGAAGGCCTGATGCAGGATGGCGTCAAGGCACTGGATGCATACCGCAAGGCGCCGCGCCTGGAAGGCTCGGAGGCCGTGAATCAAAAGCTGGAGAGCGCCTACAGGCAATTCGACGGCGTGGTCAAGCGTCAGGCGGCTGCGCTGTCGACCATGGCCGTACAGGACTACCTGGACTTGAACGACGCCGGCAGTGCCGCGAACACGGCATTGAGAGAGGCAGTGGGAGAGGTGCTGGCGCATATTGACTCCAGCACCGACGAACTGGTCTTGCAGGCCGAAACGGCCCACGGCGTTTCGCGTACGGTCACGATCGTGATGCTGGCGATTTCCCTGGCCCTGGCATTGGGATGCTGGATGTTCATCAGCCGGACCGTGCTGCGGCCGCTGCGTGAAGCGGGCGATCACTTCGAGAAGATCTCGGGCGGCGATTTCACCGGTCGCATCGACGTACGCAGCACCAACGAGATCGGCCAGTTGTTCGGGGCGATCAAGCGCATGCAGGAAAGCCTGACCCGCACGGTGGCGTTGGTTCGCCGGGGCGTGGACGAGATCAACGTGGGTTCGCGCGAGATCTCGGCCGGCAATACGGACCTGTCCAGCCGCACCGAGCAGCAGGCGGCCTCACTGGAAGAGACCGCGGCCTCGATGGAACAGTTGGCCTCGACCGTGAAGCAGAACGCGGACAACGCGCGCCAGGCTAACCAGTTGGCCGCCAGCGCGTCCGACGTGGCCGAGCGCGGCGGTTCGGCGGTGTCGGAAGTGGTCAGCACGATGCAAGGCATTTCGGCCAGTTCGCGCAAGATTTCCGAAATCGTATCGGTCATCGACGGCATTGCGTTCCAGACCAACATCCTGGCGCTGAACGCCGCGGTGGAAGCCGCGCGCGCAGGCGAGCAGGGCAAGGGCTTTGCGGTGGTGGCGGGCGAAGTGCGTTCGCTGGCGCAGCGCAGCGCCCAGGCGGCCAAGGAAATCAAGGGCCTGATCGAGGACTCGGTGACCAAGGTCGGCGCGGGTTCGCAGCAGGTGGAACGCGCTGGCGCGACGATGCAGGAGATCGTGGCCTCGGTAAAGCGGGTGACGGACATCATGGGCGAAATCTCGGCGGCGTCCGAAGAGCAGTCCAGCGGTATCGACCAGGTGAACCGCGCGGTGTCGCAGATGGACGAGGTGACGCAGCAGAACGCGGCGCTGGTGGAAGAGGCGGCCGCGGCCGCGGGTTCGCTGCAGGAGCAGGCGCAACGCCTGGCCGAAGCGGTGGCCGTGTTCAAGATCAACGCCGGCGAAGTGATCGAAGCCCCCGCGCAGCAATTGGCATCGCAACGCAGCGCGCCGCGCATGCCGGCTCCGCAGGCGGCTGCGGCAGGCAAGGCGTCGGCCGAACCCGTCAAGACAGATGCGCCGCCGGCGGAACCTGTCCCGAAGGCCGCGCCCGCGCCACGGTTGACGCAAGTCGCCCGGCCCAAGCCGGCCCCGGAAGCCGCCACCACCGTTCGTCCGTTACGCCGGCCGACCATCCGCCCGGCGAGCGCCAAGGATGCCGCCCCTGCGGCGTCACCGGCCAGCCGACGGCCGGCACCTTCGTCGGACGACGATTGGGAGTCTTTCTGACGGAGGGATCCGTCAGCGCAGCACATGCAGTAAAGCTACCCCCCTATTTACGGCCTGGCGGCAAGAATGCCGCCGGGACGACTACCGGAATATACGGAAATGTTTAGCAATCTGAAGGTGCGCACGGGCTTGATGCTTGCCCAGTTGGCGGTGGCTTTGGCCGCGCTGGTGTCCATCGTCCTGGGCTGGAACAGCATGCGAGCCAACTCCGAGGCGATCAACGCCTTGGACAGTTTGAGCGTTCAGCAGGCCAATCTGATCAAGGACGCATACACGCAGATGCTGCGCGCCACGATACGCGCCGACATTGCCGCTGCGCAGCGGGCCACGGGCGACGCCAGCGGCGCCAGCGAGAACACGCGCACGGTGCAGCAATTGGTTGCGGATGCCAAGAAGAAGATGGAGACCTTCAAGACCATTCCAAAGACCACGGCAGTCGGCAAGAGCGCCGAAGGCGACCTCATTTCGTCGTTCAACGGCTTTGCCGACGCGCTGCAAGCCATGATGTCGGCCTTGGACAAGGGCGATTCGGCAGCCTACCTGGATCTGAAGAACACCCGGGCGGGCGCCGCGAGCGGGGCCTTTTCGAAGCAATTGACCGAATTCGCCAAGGACATTACCTCTTATAGCGAAGAGATGGTGTCGTCCTCGCGCTCGCAGGCGGCGACGATGGCCATTGTGTACGTCGTGCTGGCCGTGCTGATCGTGGCGGTATGGCTGGGCGCCTTCCTGTTCATGAACCGCGTGGTCCTGCGCCCCTTGCGCGCCGTCAGCGACAGTTTCGACAAGATCGCTGGCGGTGACCTGACCGTCCGCGTGGACGTGGCCTCGACCAATGAGATCGGCACGCTGATGGCGGCGGTCAAGCGCATGCAGGAAAGCCTGACCCGCACCGTGGCGTCGGTGCGCCGCGGGGTGGACGAGATCAACGTGGGCTCGCGCGAGATTTCCGCAGGCAATACGGATCTGTCCAGCCGTACGGAAGAACAGGCGGCTTCGCTGGAGGAAACCGCGGCATCGATGGAGCAACTGGCTTCGACCGTGAAGCAGAACGCGGACAATGCGCGCCAGGCCAACCAATTGGCGGCCAGCGCGTCCGACGTGGCCGAACGCGGCGGTTCGGCGGTGTCGGAAGTGGTCAACACCATGCAGGAAATTTCCGCGAGCTCGCGCAAGATTTCCGAGATCGTGTCGGTGATCGACGGTATCGCCTTCCAGACCAACATCCTGGCGCTGAACGCCGCGGTGGAAGCGGCGCGCGCGGGCGAGCAGGGCAAGGGCTTTGCGGTGGTGGCGGGCGAGGTGCGCTCGCTGGCCCAGCGCAGCGCCCAGGCAGCCAAGGAAATCAAGGGCCTGATCGAGGATTCGGTGACCAAGGTCGGCGCGGGCTCGCAGCAAGTGGAACGCGCTGGCGCGACGATGCAGGAGATCGTGGCTTCGGTGAAGCGGGTGACGGACATCATGGGCGAGATCTCGGCGGCGTCGGAAGAGCAATCCAGCGGCATCGACCAGGTGAACCGCGCGGTGTCGCAGATGGACGAGGTGACGCAGCAGAACGCGGCGCTGGTGGAAGAGGCGGCCGCGGCCGCGGGATCGCTGCAGGAGCAGGCGGAGCGCCTGGCCGAAGCAGTGGCCGTGTTCAAGATCAACGCGGGCGAAGTGATCGAAGTCCCGGCGCACCAGTTGGCTGGCCAGCGCCGCGCGCCGCGCGTGCCTGCCCCGGTCGCTCCCGCAGCGCAGGCGGAGCCGTCTGCCCCGGAAGCCAAGGCAGTTCCGGCCGTACGTTTGACGCATTCCTCGCGGGCCAAGCCGGCCGCGGCCGAAGGGGCGACGGCGGCCCGGCCGCTGCGCCGTCCCGCAGTGCGTCCGGCGGCCGCGTCGGAGGTGAAGCCCGCGACGGCGCCAAGCCGCCGGGCCGCGCCTGCGGATGACGATTGGGAATCTTTCTGACACCGGCCTGGCCGGTAAATGGGTAGGGTATGCGAGGCTATATACATCTTCTGGCGGCCGCCGCGATAGCGGTGTTTCTGGCCGGCTGCGCGGCGACGGGGCATAACTTCGACCCGGGCAAGTTGTCGATGCTGACGCCGGGGCAGACGACGCTGGAAGAGGCATCGCGCACGCTTACCGCTCCGCCCGACAAGCTCTATAAGCAGACTGACGGCACGCTGCTCGCGCTCTGGGCCTTCAAAATCACCTTCGTCGCGGACGGCTTGTACAGCCGCAAGGAAGCGCTGTTGCAGTTCGGCCCGGACGGCCGGCTGCTGCGCCTCGTCGACAGCACCAATATCTTGCTGGAACCTTGGGAACGCCAGAAGCTGCTGGGACCCGCGCCTATGCCTGACCTGCGTCAGGACGTGGCGCCATCCACCGTGGCGCCCGAGGTGCAGACCATCTACATCCCGGGTCCGGGTGAACCGACCGGGTTGCAGCCTCAGGGCAAATAGCGCCCTGTAGTCCAGCGGGGAGCATCGCGGCGCGCGCCGCGATGTACGTCGCCCGAAGTGCATGCCTCGTGTAACAAGGCATGTCGATCGGGTGGTTTTTCATTTGGTCAGAGTAGTTCCTGAGGGATGGGGAAATAATATGGAAGCGAGTCTCGAATCCGGTGCGAAATCCGGCAAGGTCGGAAAGAAGAAGGCCGCGCGCGCACCTAAGGTGAAGCGCAAGCTGCGGTTGCGCGATGCCCGCGTCGGCACCATGTTGCTGTGGGTCATGGCGTTCTTCGCCGTGTTGATCGCGGCGGTGGGCGGTCTGGCCGCGTACTTCCTGCAGAGCAACTATGAGTCGATCCGCGAGGTCAATGCCTTGACCGAGCGTTCCAAGCAGGTCGAAGTGATCAACAGCGACATGCTGCGCGCGCGGGTTGCCCTGATGGTTGCCGCGCGCCACCTCCAGGAATCCGGCTGGGGCAGCGGAGAGAACTCGGCCCGCGACGCCGCAGCGGCCTTGAAGGGCGCCACGGACCTGCTGACCGGCGTGCGTAGCCGCTTCGCCGATTTCCAGAAGAACATGCTGCAGGATGACACCGGCCGTCAGCTGTCGATGAATCTGGTGCGCCGCTACCGCTCGTACATCGACGACGGCGTGGACACCATGGTCGAAGCCTTGCGCAGCGAAGACTATTCCACCTTCTATATGGTGAACAACGAGTACGGCACGCCCCGCAGCGCCGCCTTCATCGAGGCGCTCAGCGAATTCGGCAAGTACATTGGCGACCAGCAGCAAGCCACGATCGACGAGGCCGAAGCCAATTTCAACCTCGCCATGGTGGCGGTGGGCGTCGCGGTCGGCCTGGCGGTGCTGCTGATGATCCTGGCCCGCATCGTGTTCGGCCGCCTGGTGGTACGCCCCTTGGTGGAAGCCGGCCAGCATTTCGACAAGATTGCCGCGGGAGACCTGACCAGCCGAGTGGAAGTGCGCTCGCACAATGAGATCGGCCAGCTGTTCGCTGCACTCAAGCGCATGCAGGAAAGCTTGACCCGTACCGTGTCGGTAGTGCGCCGCGGCGTCGACGAGATTACGGTGGGTTCGCGTGAGATCTCGGCCGGCAACACGGACCTGTCCAGCCGCACGGAAGAACAGGCCGCCTCGCTGGAAGAAACCGCGGCCTCGATGGAAGAGTTGGCTTCGACCGTGAAGCAGAACGCCGACAACGCGCGCCAAGCCAACCAACTGGCGGCCAGCGCCTCGGACGTGGCCGAGCGCGGCGGTTCGGCGGTGTCGGAAGTGGTCAGCACGATGCAAGGCATTTCGGCCAGCTCGCGCAAGATCTCCGAGATCGTGTCGGTCATCGACGGTATTGCGTTCCAGACCAACATCCTGGCGCTGAACGCCGCGGTGGAAGCCGCGCGCGCAGGCGAGCAGGGCAAGGGCTTTGCGGTGGTGGCGGGCGAAGTGCGTTCGCTGGCGCAGCGCAGCGCCCAGGCGGCCAAGGAAATCAAGGGCCTGATCGAGGACTCGGTGACCAAGGTCGGCGCGGGTTCGCAGCAGGTGGAACGCGCTGGCGCGACGATGCAGGAGATCGTGGCCTCGGTGAAGCGGGTGACCGACATCATGGGCGAGATCTCGGCGGCGTCGGAAGAGCAATCCAGCGGTATCGACCAGGTGAACCGCGCGGTGTCGCAGATGGACGAGGTGACGCAGCAGAACGCGGCGCTGGTGGAAGAGGCGGCCGCGGCCGCGGGATCGCTGCAGGAGCAGGCGCAACGCCTGGCCGAAGCAGTGGCCGTGTTCAAGATCAACGCGGGCGAAGTCATCGAAGTTCCGGCACACCAACTGTCGGGTGGTTACGCCGCGCCGACGCTGACGCAGGTGTGACGCCAGTCTTCTGACGTCTGCAACAGGACCGCGGCCGCGCTGATGCGCGGCCGCGGTCCATGTGCTTTACGCCTTGGCGCGCGCAAAACTCATGCGCACGTTAAGTTTTCGAAAATTTAGCCGTTAACAAAAATAACGCCTGAAAAGGGCGGTGAACAGTGTTCGAAAATGCGGGGATCATGCTGTTCCCGAAGCTGACGAACCTGGCGGGGGAACACGTCTATGCGGGGCGTCAGATCCGGTTTGCTCGCCGATATTCATTCGCTGCCCGATATGATGTACCCGGAGACAAGCTGTGCGCGTCAACCTACCCGTCCACAATGTAGAAACCAAGCTGCGCGAAGATCAGTACCTGATCTCACGCACGGATACCAAGGGCCGGATCGTCTATGCGAATCCGGCCTTTATCGAAGTCAGCGGCTTTTCCCGAGAAGAACTCATCGGCAAACCGCACAACATCGTGCGCCATCCCGACATGCCGCCCGAAGCCTACGAGGACCTGTGGGAGACGCTGCAGGCGGGCGAATCGTGGCTGGGGCTGGTGAAGAACCGGCGCAAGGACGGCGGCTACTACTGGGTGCTGGCCAATGCGACGCCCATCGTCGAGAACGGCGAGGTCGTGGCGTACTCCTCGGTGCGGGTACGGCCGTCCGAAGAGCAGGTTGAAATGGCCGAGGACCTGTACGCCCGCATCCGCGAGGGGACGGCCCGGGGCGTGCGCATCCTGCGCGGGCGTCCCGTGCGCGCCGGTTGGCGCCGTGGCCTGGACGTGCTGACGTTCGCTTTCCGCAGCAATGTCCGCAGCCGCATGCTGCGCCATGCGCTGCTGTCGTCAGGCATCGTCGCCGGCGCCGGGATCTATGGTTTGCGGACTAACTGGGCGGAGCTGAGCACTTTGGGCGCGAGCGTCGGCTGCGCGGCCATCGCACTGGGTGTCATTGCCATCTTCGGCATGGGTTGGCGCTTGTCCCGGTCGCTGCTGGATCCCATGGTGGATGCCGCCAATATGGCGCGCCAGGTCGCCGCAGGCAACCTGACCACGCAGATCGTGGCGGATTCCGATGACGAGATCGGCAGTTTGAAGTTCTCGCTCGAAGTGATGCGCAAAAGCCTGATCGGGATCGCTCAGGACGTGTACCGCGGCATCGAAGGCACGACCCATGCCGCGGCGCATATCGCGCGCGGCAACCAGGAATTGGCGGGCCGCACCGAAGGCCAGGCAGCGTCCTTGCAGCAGACCGCCGCCAGCATGGAACAGCTGACCTCCACGGTGCGGCAGAACGCCGACAATGCGCGACAGGCCAACCAGCTTGCGGCCAGCAGCATGGAAGTGGCGCGCAAGGGCGGCGTGGCGGTCGGGCAGGTGGTGAACACCATGCACGGCATTTCGGACAGTTCGCGCAAGATCGCCGACATCGTCAGCATCATCGAGGGCATCGCGTTCCAGACCAACATCCTGGCTCTGAACGCGGCGGTCGAGGCGGCCCGCGCCGGGGAGTCCGGCAAGGGCTTCGCCGTGGTGGCGGGCGAGGTCCGCAGCCTGGCGCAGAAGAGCGCCCAGGCCGCCAAGGAGGTCAAGGGCCTGATCGAGGACTCGGTGGAACGCGTGACCGAAGGCTCCCTGCAGGCCGAGCAGGCGGGCGCGACGATGCAGGACATCGTGGCCGCCGTGCACCGCGTCACCGACATCATTGGCGAGATTTCCCAGGCGTCGCAGGAGCAGTCCAGCGGCATCGAGCAGGTGGATACGGCGGTGTCGCAGATGGATGTGATGACGGTGCAGAACACCGCGCTGGTCCAGGACCTGGGCGGCGCCGTCATGCAACTGGGTAGCCAATCGGGCGCATTGCGCGAGACGATCCGCGTGTTCCGTCTTACCGGGCAGCAGTAAGGAGGGCGGGGCGGCGTCAGGCGCCGCCCCAGCGTCCGGCGTGCGCCCGGGCCGCTACTTGCCCGCCAAGGCGTCGGCGACCCGGCTCATTGCGGTGAAGCCGGATTCGAACAGCGATTCCAGGAAAGGCCCCGCGTGCGGTAGCACGACAGTCAGAATCGTCACACCGATGATGAGCGTCACTGGAAAGCCGATCGAGAACACGGACAGCTGCTGCGCCGCGCGATTCAGGATGCCCATGGCCAGGTTGATGGTCAGCAGCGCACAGATCAGCGGCAGCGCCAGCAGCAGGCCGGATATGAAGATGGTCTTGCCCCATTCCACCACGACGCCAAAGCCGTTCTGGTGTAGCTGAATCATGGCGACGGGCAAGGTATCGAAGGAGCGTACCAGCGCGGCCAGGACCAGCAGATGCCCGTCCAATGCCAGGAATGTCAGCATCGCAATGATGTTGAACAGGCGCGACAGCACCGCGGTATTGGCGCCGGAGCTCGGATCGAAGAAGGAAGCGAACGACAGGCCCATCTGCAGGCCCACGAATTCGCCGGCCGTTTGCACGGCGGCGAACACCAGGCGCATCGTGAAGCCCAGCGCAATGCCGATCAACACTTGCTGCATGACCATCCACAGCCCAGTGAACGAACCGGGCGCAATAGGAGGAACGGGATCCAGCGCAGGGCTGATCGCGACGGCCAGGACGAACGACAGCCCGATCTTGACCTTGATCGGAATCAGCGATTCGGAGAACAAAGGGGCGGTACCCACGAGCGCCAGGATGCGCACGAATGGCCAGAGGAACTGGCCGATCCAGCCGTTGAGCTGCTCGAGCGTGAAGGCAATCATGGGGAGAGGCCCGGGGTCCGGCGGCTGTGCCCGCTCAGGACACCAGCATGGGGATCTGGCCGATCAGCTGCCGGATGTAGTCGACCATGACGCCGATGAGCCAGGGACCGAGCAGCACCAGTACGCCGCACATGGCCAGCAGCTTCGGAATGAACGACAGCGTCATTTCGTTGATCTGCGTGGCAGCCTGGAAGATGCTGATGACCAGACCCACCACCAGCGTCACGAGCAGTAGCGGTCCAGCCATCGCCAGCACGATCTTCATCGCCTGGTAGGTCATGGTCATGACGGTTTCGGCGGTCATGGCGATTCTCCTCCAGGTTATTGATAGAAGCTCTGGGCCAACGACCCCATGAGCAGGTTCCAGCCGTCGGCCAGCACGAAAAGCATCAGCTTGAAGGGCAGGGCCACCGTCACCGGCGGCACCATCATCATGCCCAGCGCCATCAGCACGCTGGCGACGACCAGGTCGATGATGAGAAAGGGGATGAAGATGGTGAAACCGATCTGGAACGCGGTCTTGAGTTCGCTGGTGATGAACGCGGGCACCAGGATGCGCAGGGGCACCTGCGAGGGATCTTCCAGGGCGGGCTGCTTGGCCAGGTTGGCGAACAGCGACAGATCGTTTTCACGCGTCTGGTGCAGCATGAAGGTGCGCAGCGGACCGGCCGCGCGTTCCACGGCTGCCTCGAACTGGATTGAGCCCTCGGATAGCGGCTTGTAGGCGTCGGTGTAGATCTTGTCGAACACCGGCGACATCGTATAGAAGGTCAAGAACAGTGCGAGGCCGATCAGCACGTGGTTGGGCGGCGACATGGCCGTGCCCATGGCGCTGCGCAACAGGCCCAGCACGATGATGATGCGGGTGAAGCCCGTCATCATCAGCAGCGCGGCGGGCAGGAACGACAGCGACGTCATCAGCAGCAGGGTCTGCATGCTGAGCGAATAGGTTTCGGATCCGTTCGGCCCCGGCGTGGCGGTCAGCGCGGGCAAGGTGGCCTGTGCGACAACACCGGCGGGGAACAAGGCCAGGCCTAGCAGGGCCGCGGCGCCGAGCAGGTGCAGTGCGCCGGGCCGGGCGCGGGCGGGTGTCGTGCTAATGGGCAAACTCATGGGTGTCGCTTGGAGGGCGCGGCAGCGCTAGCGGCGCTTGAGCGCCTGGCCCAGCTTGGCCGCGAAGGCGGCGGCGGGCAAGGTCGAAGCCTCCGGCAATTGGCCGGCGGGCAGGGTATGCAGGGTGTTGAGCTGGTTCGGGCCGACGCCCACCACCAGCCAGGTGTTTTCGACTTCCACCACCACGATGCTCTGGCGCGGACCGACGGGCAGGCTGGCCACCTGCCGCAGCAGATTGCCGCCGCCGCGCGGGGTCAGCCCTGCGCGGCGCGCCAGCCAGGCCGAAACCAGGATGGCGGCCACGACCAGGATCAGGCCGATGATGACGCGCAGGAGGGCGGAGTCGTCCATGACGCCAGGATCAGCGGCGGTTGTTCAAGCGGTTGATCCGCTCGGACGGCGTGATGATGTCGGTCAGGCGGATGCCGTACTTGTCTTCCACGACCACGACTTCGCCTTGGGCGATCAGGTAGCCGTTGACGAAGATATCCATCGGCTCGCCCGCCAGACCGTCCAGCTCGACCACGGAACCCTGGCCCAGCTGGAGCAGGTTCTTGATGGTCAGGCGGGTGCGGCCCAGCTCGACCGTCAGCTGGACGGGCACGTCCATGATCAGGTCGATGTCCGCGCCAGCACCAGCCGTGGCGCCGGCTAGCGGCTTGAACACGGATTGCGCCGCCGATTGCGCGGCGGATGCGGCAGGCGGGGCTGCGGGAGCGGGGGCCGGCGCGGCGGCCGGTTGCGCGGCGGGTGCGGCCGAGGCGGTCTGCTCAGCCATCGCGGCAGCCCAGTCGTCCTGGGGCTTCAGGCCGTCGGCTTGGGTGGGCGGATTGGCGCGGGATTGTTCGGCGAGCGCGTCGGCCCAGTCGTCGGCCGGGGACGAGCCGGTACCGGGCTCGTTCTTGTCAGTCATGGTCAGAGGCCTCGTTGGATTCTGTATCGTGGGTAAACATGTTCTGTACGCGCAGGGCGTACTGGCCATTGAAGACGCCGTAGCCGCATTCCATCAACGGCACGCCGTCGACGCTGGCGACTATGGTTTCGGGCACGGTTACGGGCAGGACGTCGCCCACCTTCAGGCGCATCAGTTCGCGGATCGACGAGGGGATGCGGGCAAACTCCGCAACCACGTCGATATCGGCGCTGCGCACTTGGCGCGACAATTGCTGCGCCCAGCGCTGGTCCACTTCCTCGAGCGTGGTTTCCTGCAGCGGGCGCGTCAGCAGATCGCGCACCGGCTCGATCATGGAATAGGGCAGGCAAATGTTCAGGTCGCCGCCGGTCGCGCCGAATTCGATGTGGAAGGAGGTGACGACCACCACTTCATTGTTGCCGGTGATGCTGGCGAACTTGGTGTGCATCTCCGAGCGCACGTACTCGAATTCGATCGGATAGACGGGGTCCCAGGACTTGCCGTAGCTTTCCAGGGTCAGGTTGAGCAGGCGCCGGATGATGCGCTGTTCGGTCGTGGTGAAGTCGCGGCCTTCGACACGCGTGTGGTAGCGGCCATCGCCGCCGAACAGGCTGTCGATGACCAGGAACACCAGGTTCGGGTCATAGGTGAAGAGCGCCGTGCCGCGCAGGGGCTTCATCTGAATCATGTTCAGATTGCTCGGCACCGGCAGGTTGCGCTCGAAGTCCGCGTACTTGAGGATCTTGATCGAGCCCACTGTGATGTCGGCGCTGCGGCGCATGAAGTTCAGCAGCACGTGGCGCATCTGGCGAGCGAAGCGCTCGTTGATGAGCTCCAGCGTCTGCATGCGGCGCCGCACGACGCGCTCGGGCGAACTCAGGTCGTAGGCGCGGGCGCCGGCGCTCTGGTCCGCGGCGGTTGTTTTGCTGTCGCTTTCGCCGGTGACGCCCGCCAATAGCGCATCAACCTCGTCCTGCGAAAGAAATGCCTCGTAGGCCATGCTTATTGCACCACGAACGCCGTGTACAGCACGTCGGTGACGTACTGGCCGTCCGGCAGGGGCGAGAAGGGACGATTGACCGCCTGCTTGATGGCGTTGGCCATGTCGGTCTTGCCTTGCTGCGTCTGCACGCCGGTGGGCGATTGCGACGACAGGACCATCAGGATGCGGCTGCGCACTTCAGGCATGTACTTTTCGAGACGCGTGCGGGTCTGCTCGTCGCTCACGCGCAGCGTCAGGCCCACGTGCATGATGCGTTCCGTGTCCGGGTTTTGCAGCGTGACGGTGAAAGGCTCGATCGGCACGAAGATCGGCGCGGGCACAGCGATCGGGCTGGCCGGCGGCGCGACGAAGGTGGTCGGGGTGCCTTGCGGGCCTTGGGTGGGCTGGCCGGGTTGGCCGGGCTGGCCAGGTTCGCCGGCTGGCACCTGGCCGACGCCGAGTTGCACGTTTGCGCTGCTTTGCGGCTGCATGCGCTGGGTGATGAACCAGGTTGCGCCGGCGCTGGCCGCGGCCACGATGAGCAGCACCAGAATCGCCAGCAGGGGGCGAAGAATACGGCCCATGCCGCCAGAGCGGGAAGAAGGCGCGCCGCGCGCAGGCATGGGTGAAGGTTTGGAAGTCGCCATCTCGGTGTCGATGCGTGTTTTGCCGCTGATGAAAACGGGTTCTTAGTGGATGAAAGCATTCTGCCCCAAATGCCGCCTCGGCTTGGAGGCGAAAAACAGGGCGAAAGCCGCGTATCTCAAGCTATTGCTGCGCCGCCCGCAGCCATGGCCGCGAGCGGTGCGCCTGTTTGTCAGGCGAAGGTGTCCACCAGCGCATTGGCGTTGCGCGCGACCGTCACTGCGGCGGGCGCTTCGGCCACGCTGTCGGCGCCTGTCTGGCCGCCGCCGGCATGGCGTTGCGAGCCGTTGCCGCCCTGCTGCGCGAACTCCTGCTGGGCGGCTTGCTCGCCCACGCTGGTCTGGCCCAAGGAGATGCCGGCCTGGGCCAGCGCCTGCTGCAGTTGCGGCAGGGCGGTTTCAATGGCCTGGCGCACCGAGGCGTGGGCCGACACGAACGACGCGCTGGCCACGCCGTCCGTCAGGTTCAGGCTGACGCGCAGCGGCCCCAGGTCGGGTGGGTCGAGGCGCAGTTCGGCAGTCTGCATGCCCTGGCGCGCGCCGTGGCTCATCATGACGACCTGCTGGCCAAGCTCGGTGCCCCAGTGAGTGCCGCCAACCGGGGTGGCGACCTGCAGCACGACCGGCACGACGGGAGCGGCGATGGCGGTCTGGTTGGCAATCGGCGCGGCAGGCTGGCGTTGGGTGGCGGCGGCCAGCGCCTGGGCCAGGTGGTCCTGGGCAGAGCCGCCATGCTGGGGCGCCTGGAACTGTTGTTCGGCGCTGACCAGAGTCTGGGCCGGCGCCTCGTCGGCTTGCTCGGGCAAGGCGGCGTGGCCGGGTTCGGCGCGCGCATCGCGGGCGGGACGAGGCAGCGCGACCTCCGCGGCGAGTCGCGGTGTTTCGGTCTTGACGGGCGCGGCGGCGGTCGGGACGCGAGTCGGCGCTTGCGTGGCGGCGGGGGCGTCGGTGCCGGGCTTGACTGCCGCGGTGATGACCGGCACGGCGATTTCGGCGTCGCGCGCGGCAAGCGCGGCGGCGGCCTCGGCCTGCGGGGCGGTGAGGGCGCCAGCGCCCGCTGCAGCGGCAGTCGCGGCCTGCGTCGCGGGCGCGGCGTCGGCGGCGTTCAGCGCGGCGGTCAGCACGGCGGCGCCACTGCTCATCGCGGCGGCGGCTGCCGCTGCGTTGCCGCGCGCGAGCTGTACCTGTTCGGCGGCCTGGGTTGCGATCTCCAGCGCTTGCTGCGGCAGGATGACGGCCGGTTGCGCTGCGGCGACTGCCAGCGCGCCAGCTTCGGCCTGCGCGGCGGTCTGCACGGCCTGGTCGATGGCGCTGGCGGCGGCGCCTTCGGCGCGGGCGGCGGGGTCGCCGGAATTCTGGCCGTCGGCAGGCGTTTTGGCGCCGTTCTTGGCCGGGCGCGCGTCGGCGGCCTGGTTCGGCCGCTGTTGTGCGGGGCGCTGTTGCGCCAGCACGTCGGAGAAACTGGGACCCTTTTTGTTTACGGGCGCGGCCTTGGCGCCAAGCGCGTCGGCGATCGAGGTCGGCGCAGCGGGCGCGATCGAGGGCAGGGGAGCGTTCATCTGGGGCTTCCTGTGAGGTATTGCTTAATGCATGCCGGTCTGGCGTTGGACCAGGCGGGCGGAGTATTCGTCATTGGCGCGTTGTTCGCGGCGCGATTCGACTACCGCCTGGGCGCGCAATTCGCGCTGCGCCAGGGCGTCGTAGGAGTTGAGCTTGCGCTTTTCCTGTTGCCAGTACAGCCGGCCCTTCGCGAGGTTGTCGTCCGCCTGGCGCAGCACGCCTTGTTGCTGGCTGATGGCGTCGTCCAGCGTACTGATGAAACGCTGATAGTTATGGCAGTCGCTGGCCGACATGCCGCTGGTCATGGCCTGCTGCAGCCGCTCCAGGTAGTCCTGGCGGTAGTCGTGCAGCATGGACAATTGGCGCTCGGCGTTGGTGCGTTCGGCGCCGAGCCTGCCGAGCAGGCGCGCGGCTTCGTCCGTGCTTTCCTTGGCCAGGTTGATCAACATGTCCAAAGGCAATTGGCTAGGCATAAGCGTCCCTCAATTCGAAACTGGCGCGCAACTGGCTGACCGCGGCTTCGTAGCCGACGTTTTCGCCGATGTCTTGCTGCAGAAAGGCTTCCAGGCGCGGATAGCGGGCGATGGCCTCGTCCAGCTGCGGATCGTTGCCGGCGGCGTAGGCGCCCACCGCGATCAGGTCGCGGTTGCGCTGGAAGCGTGACAGGCTTTGCTTGAAGCGGCGTACCACGGCGAACTGCTCGGGCGTGATCAGCGAGGTCATGGCGCGCGAGATCGACGCTTCGATGTCGATGGCCGGGTAATGGCCCGCTTCGGCCAGGTGGCGCGACAGGACGACGTGGCCGTCCAGGATGGCGCGGGCCGAATCGGCGATCGGATCCTGCTGATCGTCGCCTTCGGCCAGCACGGTGTAGAACGCGGTGATCGAGCCGGCCTTGCCGGACGGTCCGGGCGCGCCCATCCCGGCGCGTTCGACCAGCATCGGCAGTTTGGCGAAGACCGAGGGCGGATAGCCTTTGGTGGCGGGCGGCTCGCCGATGGCCAGGGCAATTTCGCGCTGCGCCATGGCATAGCGGGTCAACGAGTCCATGATCAGGAGCACGTCCAGGCCCTGGTCACGGAAGTGTTCGGCCAGACGGGTGGCGTAGGCGGCACCTTGCAGGCGCAGCAGCGCCGATACGTCGGCCGGTGCGGCCACTACCACCGAGCGCGCCAGCCCCTCGGGGCCGAGGTTGTGCTCGATGAATTCCTTGACTTCGCGGCCGCGTTCGCCGATCAGTCCGACGACGATGACGTCGGCCTTGGTATAGCGGGCCATCATGCCCAGCAGCACGCTCTTGCCGACGCCGGAGCCGGCGAACAGGCCCATGCGCTGACCGCGGCCGACCGTCAGCAGGCCGTTGATGGCGCGCACGCCCGTGTCCAGCACCGTATCGATGGGCGCGCGCGACAGCGGGTTGATCGGCTGGGCGGACAGGGGCGCCAGTTCGGCGCCGGTGAGTGGACCCAGACCGTCCAGCGGCCGGCCGGCGCCGTCCAGCACCCGGCCCAGCAAGGCATTGCCCACCGGCAGGTGGCGGCCCAGCTGCGGCTTGGCGTTGCCGTTCAGTTCGGCCTTGCGCGGCAGCGGGATCTGGCGCTGCACGGGAGGCTCGCCAGGCACGACGCGCGCGCCGGGCGGCAAGCCGGAAATGTCGGCTTGCGGCATCAGATAAAGGGTGTGGCCGTCGAAGCCGACGACTTCGGCATCCGCCCAATGGTCGTGGCCGCGGGCGATTTCAATGCGGGCCGCCGCTCCCACCGGCAGGCGCAGGCCGGTCGCGTGCAGCACCAGGCCGGTGGCGCGCGTGATCTTGCCGCTGACCAGCCAGGGGTCGGTTGAGGCGGCGCGGATCGAGCCGATCTGCAGCTGGGTCTGCCAGCGGTCGATGACCGGCACGGCAGTCGCGGCCGGCTGGCCGGGCAGGGCGGGGGCCGGATTGGCGCTCACGCCGGCTCCTCCCAGGACACGTTGCGACCCAGCGAGGCCGCGACCCGGCGCCAGCGCGTCTGCAAGGTGGCGTCGATGTCGCCGTAGGGCGTTTCGGCACGGCAGCCGCCGCGCGAGATGGACTCATCGGCCAGGACCCGCCAATGGCCTTCCTTGAGTTCGTCCGCCAGGTGCAGGCGGATCAGTTCGATGTCTTCGGGGTTGGCCCACAAGCGCATCTGGCCGCCGGCGGTGGGATTGATGTGCAATACCTCGCGTACGGCGCTGACCACGGTGTCCGGCTGCTCGGCGAGCGTAGTGCGCACGACCTGCTGGGCGATGTCCAGCGCCAGGGTCAGCAGGCCCTGGCCCATTTTTTCTTCGAGCGAGCCGAGGGACGCGGCGCAGGCCTCGACCAGCGCGTGCAGGCGCTGCGCTTCCGCGGCGCCTTGCTCGCGGGCCTGGTTGAGGCCTTCGGCGTAGCCTTGTTCGCGGCCAGCGGCCAGACCGGCTTCGTATCCCGCCTGCTGGCCGGCTTCCAGGCCGGCGGCATGGCCCAGGGCGTGGCCTTCCTCGCGGCCTTCGGCCAGCGCCTGGGCACGCAGCTGGGCCATCACCACCTCGGGGTCCGGACCCGGATCGGGTTCGGGCTCGGGCTCCGGCTCGACGACCGAGGGTTGGTCGAACGACAGCATCTGCCAGCGCCGCCAGGCAGCGCTGCGCGAGATGAGCGCCGTGGCGCCGCTGTCCACCTCAGACATACGCGTCGTCCCCCTGGTTGCCCAGGACGATCTGGCCGCTCTCGGCCAGGCGGCGCGCGATCTGCAGGATCTTCTTCTGTTCGGCCTCGACCTTGGACATGCGGATCGGGCCTTGCGCGTCCAGGTCTTCGCGCAGCATTTCGGCGGCGCGGCTGGACATGTTGCGCAGGAACTTGGCGCGCAACTCTTCCTGGGCGCCCTTGAGCGCGACCATGAGCGTGTCGTTGTCGATTTCCTTGAGGATGAGCTGGATGGCGCGATCCTCGACGTCGAGCAGGTTGTCGAAGACGAACATCTCGTCGATGATCTTCTGCGCCAGATCGCTGTCGCGCTCGCGCAGGCTGGCGACCACGGTTTCTTCCTCGGCGGAGTTCATCATGTTCAGGATCTCGGCCGCGGTGCGCACGCCGCCCATCTTGCTGCGCTTTGCGCCCTGGCCGGCCAGCACCGAGTTCAGGACCTCGGTGAGTTCGGACAGCGCCGCGGGCTGCACGCCGCCGAAAGTGGCGATGCGCAGCATCACGTCGTTGCGCAGGCGGTCCGTCAGGAGCGCCAGCACGCCGGCGGCGCGGTCGCGTTCCAGGTGCACCAGGATGGTCGCGATGATCTGCGGGTGTTCGTCGCCGATCAGTTCGGCCACCGTGTTCGGATCCAGCCAGTTCAGGGCGTCGATGCCGCTGCCGCCTTCGCCGGCTTCCAGGATGTCTTCGATCAGGCCGGCGGCGCGGTCGCTGCCCAGCGCCTTGGTCAGGACGGTGCGGATGTAGTCGTCCGAGCCCAGCGTGACGGCCATGAACTGGTCGGCTTCCTGGCGGAACTCTTCCAGCACCACGGCGACGTCGCTGCGCGTGACCTGTTTCAGGCTGGCCATGGCGGCGCCGACCTGCTGGACCTCACGGGCGCCGAGGTACTTGAAGACCTCGGCGGCGGCGTCCTCGCCCAGCGACATCATCAGGACGGCGCTGCGCGTCATGCCGTCCAGCGGAGTGGAATCATTTTTCATCTTTGTTCATCCAGGTGCGCAGAACCATCGCAACGGCGCGCGGATCCTTATTGGCCATCGTGCGGGCGCGATCCAGGTTGTCCTGGTAGCGGTCCACTTCCTTGGCGCGGGCCGCGTCCTGGGCCTCGCGCGCCGCTTCGATGCGTTCGGCTTCAGCCTGTTCCGGGTCAACCGGCGGGTACAGATAGTCGCCCACCGTGCGGCGCAGCACGCGATACAGCCACAGTGCCAGCACACCACCGACCAGCCAGGCCAGGATCGTCTTGAACAGCGCAATCATTTCCGGATCGCGCCACATCGGCACTGGCGGCGGGCCGTCGTTGAACTGGCTGTTGACCAGGTTGAGCGAGTCGCCGCGGTTCTCGGAGTAACCCATGGCTTCGCGGACCAGATTGGTCAGCTTGCTCAATTCTTCAGGCGGCAGGGGCTGTAGTTCGCCGTCCTTGTCGCGCATGTAGTTGACGACCACGGCCACGGACAGGCGCTTGAGGTTGCCCACTGGCTGCTTGATGTGGCTGATGGTGCGGTCCACTTCATAGTTGGTGGTGGCGTCGCGGCGTTCGTTCAGGTTGCCGGTGGTGGCCTGCGTGCCGGTCTGCTGCTGGGCGTTGGCGGGCTGCTGCGGCTGGCCTGGGCGGGGCGGCTGCGGTTGCGGCGGATTGGCGATGGGGGCCTGGGGGTTGGCCGGCGCCTGGTTCGACAGCGCGCCGGGCACGCCTTGGGCGGCATTGACGCCGCGCTGGGAGGAGTCGCTGGTCTGCTGGCTGCGCACGGCGGCTTGGCCGGGTTCCTGGTTCGGGCGGTAGACCTCGGAGGTTTCCTCGCGGCGGGCGAAGTCGACGTCGGCGCTGGCCTGGGCGTGGACGTTGCCCGGGCCCACCAGCGGATTAAGGATGGTGAGGATGCGCTCGACCGTGCGCTGTTCCATTTCGCGCACGAAGCGCATCTGGTCGGCGTCCATGCCGCGGCCTTCGCCCATCGGCGCCGACAGCAGGCGGCCGTTCTGGTCGACGATGGACACGTTCTCGGCGGTGAGTTCGGGGACGCTCGAAGCCACCAGCCAGGAGATGGCGGAGACCTGCGCATCGCTCAGGCTGCGACCGGGATGCATGTTCAGCAGCACCGAGGCGGTGGGCGCCTGGCGCTCGCGCACGAACAGCGACTGGCGCGGCATGGCCAAGTGCACGCGGGCATGCTGCACGATGTGCATGGCTTCGATCGAACGTGCCAGCTCGCCTTCAAGGCCGCGCTGGTAATTGATCTGTTCCGTGAACTGGCTGGCGCCGAAGCGGGCGTTGTCCATCAGTTCGAAGCCGACGGAGCCGCCGCGCGGCAGACCCTGGGACGCCAGCTGCAGGCGCGCGTCGTACACGCGGTCGGCCGGAACCAGCACGGCGGTGCCGGTTTCGTTGTAGCGGTAGGGCACGTTCATCGTCCCCAGCGCCGCCACGATGGCGCCGCCATCGCGGTCGTCCAGGTTGGAGAACAGCACCTTGTATTTGGGTTCGCTGCTCCACATCGCCACGGCGACGATGACCGCAACGAGCGCCGCCGCCGCACCCAGCAGAATGGGCTTGGGCAGCGCGCGCACCTTCTCCAGCACGGGGAATTTCGTCAGCAGCGACGAACTCAGGGTGGCCTGCTGGTTCATTGGCGGCCCCCGCTGGCCACGCGGAGCTGGAAATGGGACTTCATGTCTGGGTAGGGCAGATTACACATGCAACGTGCTTCTGGTCTGGGGAGAGCGTGGATTATTGCCCCTGAGACGTCCATCCCAATCGTTGAAAACAGCCGGTTTTTGGCGTTACTTATCTCCTATGTCCCCAACAAGGCGAAAGCTGGTGTCGCTGCCCGGGCGGGAGGCGGCTGCATACGCGGAAATGTCGGGTTTTTTGGCGGTTCTTGTCGGCTATGAATCGGCGGGATCAGGGGTACGCTGTGCGCAACATTGACGTAATCCCCACCAGCAAGGAATCAGGTAATGGCTGTATCAGGCTTGTCCGGCATCGAAAGCATGCTTCAGCAGATGCGCACGGTAGTAAGCAAGGCGGAGACCGGTAACCTCGCCGCAGGTGAAATGGTCGGTCAGCCGGACGGCTTCGCCGCGGAACTGCAGCGATCCATCCGTCGCGTCACCTCGGCCCAGAACGCCGCCACGGCGCAGGCCAAGGCTTTTGAGCTGGGCGCGCCCGATATTTCCCTCAACGACGTCATGATCGATATGCAGAAGGCCAGCATCGGTTTCCAGACGGCGGTGCAGGTACGCAACAAGCTGGTTGCGGCCTACAAGGAAATATCCTCGATGGCGGTCTGAGCCTCGTTCCAGGGGCAGCGTTTCCGCCTCGGCCGGAAGCGCTGACAGGTATCAGGCGGGCCGCATGCGGCGCATGTTCCCCGCGGTTAGGCTTCAATTGCGTTGCGCGCCTTTTTCCAGGCGCCAGACCACTTGCTGCAGCCAATTCTCCTGGCGCGCGTCCAGGTTGAGAAAGATTGCCCCAAGGTGGCTGACTGGCGGTTCGCCGGTTAGCGAAACATGCTTGGGCGCCGGCTCGTCCGGATCGGAGGACTGCACCATGGGCTGCCCCGAGACCGGGTACACATTGCGCACCTCCAGGCTGGCATTGAGCTTGCCGTGGTCGCCAAAATCCAGTTGCACGTGTTCCATCACGGTGCCGCGCTCCGGCAGGGCGGGAACCGCCAGCCCTGCGCGCAGGCCCACGCCATCCACCGAGATGTCGCGTATCGTGAACGTGTAGGGCTTGTCGGCGGGGGATGCCTGCCAGCTCGCGCGGCACACGTTGGCAGCCGCGATCAGGGAAGCGCGGAACATCTTGCGGCGCTGGATGCGGGCCAGGCGTTCCGGGAACGGCGAGACCAGCGCGGCGCTGCCGTCGTCGAAATGAATGATCTGGGGGCGCTGCACGCGAAAGCGGATCTGCACGCCGCCGTAGGCGGTGGCATGGAAGTGGAAGGTGGCGCCGCTCAGCAGGCCCATGGAGTCGGACTGCTCGAAGTCCGCGCCGGCGTAATCGCGCGGCCTCCAGAAGAACTCGCCGGCCTGCTTGTCCACGCCGAGGATCAGCACCGCCATCTCGCGGTCCGCGGCGTCGCGAACGAGGATGTGGCTGTCGGGGTGGGTCAGCTCGAACAGGGCCGAGCGCATCTCTTCAGGCCGGGTCAGCAGGAACTCCGGGTCGCTGGCATCCAACACTTTGGTCTTCCTCAGGTAATAGGGTCAGGCGGGCGGAGCGGGTTCGGGGAACTCGCGCGATTCCAGGCGATAGAGCCAGGCCAGCAATTCTGCCACTGCAACATAGAGTTGAGGCGGAATATGTGCGTCCAGGTCCACCTGCATCAGCAGGCCGACCAGTTCGCGCGACTCGTGGACATAAAGTCCGTTTTCCTGGGCGGCCCGGACTATGGTGTCCGCGAGTTGGCCGTAGCCCTTGGCGACGATGCGCGGAGCGCCGTCCCTTTCTTCGTAGGAAATGGCAACCGCCGCGTTGCGGCCGGCGTTCGGGTCCGATTCCGGATGGAGGGGGAGGCGGCTCATCAGATATCGGCGGGAATGTCGGGGCGCGGTTCGACCACGTTCACCGACAGATTGCTCAAGGTCAGGCCGGCGGCCAGCAGGCGCGCACGCAGCGCGTCGGAGGAGTCATTGATCTCGGCCGCGCTGTGCGGAGCGATGAGTTGCAGGACGATCTGGTCGCCGGCCAGGTTCAATCGAGCATCGACCAGGCCCAGGCGGGGCAGGTCCAGCTTTAGTCGCGTAGCCCAGGTGGAAACCGCGGAGTCCGGGTCGCCGCCGTAGGGGTCGCGTTCGACTTCCCATTCCATGGGCGTGCCGGGCCAGGCTTCACCTTGCCAGGTCAGCGTCTGGTTGGCCAGCACGTCGAGCTGCTGGCGGACGAGCGGGGTCAGATCCTGGTGTATGCCGCTGACGGGCGTGCCGGGGGCGGATAAACTGGAGGAACCAGTGCTGCTGGGCGCGGCGTCCGTGCCCGGGCGTCCGCTGGCGGACGTGCCGACCCGTGAACGCGAAGGCGCGGATTCCTGCGCGGGCGGATTCTTGCCCAGCGTGGCCTGCGGTTCGTTGCGCAATTGCTCCGGGCTGGCCCGGCCGAAGACCATGTCGGTCAGATGGGACTCATAGAACAGTCCGCTGCCTTGGAGCGCCTGGCGCAGGGCCTGTCCCAGGGCGCGGGCGGAAGGGCCGCCCGCCGCCAGGGCGGCGTGCGCCGCAGCGTCGGGTCCTTTGGCGGCGTTGGCGCTTGCGCCGGGTCCAGTCTGGAGGTTCTGCTTGGCGTCGGTCGCCGGACTATCGCCGTCCAGAGCCGCCGCGACCGAGGTTGCGAGAGCGGAAGCTTGCTGGGCGGTGGTCTGCACCGGCGTCTGGCCAGGCGTGAGCAGGGGTGTCTGCCCAGTAGTCTGCACGGGTTGCTGGCCTGGTTGCGCTGTCGGCATAGGGCCGGCGCCGGCGGCGGGTCGGCCGGCCTGCGGGTCGGCGGTCCACAGGGGCGCGCGGCCCTGAATTGCCGGAGCCGCCTCGGGAAATTGGGCCAGCAAGGCCAGAATGGTGCGCGCCGTCGTACCCAGCGTGGTCGGGGCCGAGGCGGTGGTGTCGCTGCTGGTGACCAAGCCGCGGGCGGCCAGCGCCAGCGCTGCTGCGATCTTGGGGTCGACGACAGTATTCTGGCGGTCGCCGCGGGCGCCGCCAGTCTGTATGCCTTGCCGCGGGTCGCGCGTCGAGCCGTCCGAGGCGCCGGGCTTTTCCAGGTTGCCAGGCTGGCTGACCGCGTCGGGTCGGGCGCCGGAGACTTGATTGGCGCTGGCGGCGGACATCGTCGTGCCTAGCACGGCGTCCAGCCGCTGCACCAGGACGTTGCCGAGTGCGGCGGGACCTACGCTCATTCTTCAGGCGCCTGCTGGTAGCCGTAGGCGGACAGCAGGGTCTGCTGGCGTTTCATGCGCCCGAGCAAGTCGCCCAGGCGGGCCAGTTGCGGCAGCGCCAGGTCGCGGGTGAGCGCGTCGTTGTCCAGGATGCGTACGAGCAGGTCGTACTTCATGGCGCGGCCGGCTTCGTCCAGCGGCGCGGAATGTTCGGTCTGGCGCAGACGCTCCACCAGCTCGCAGTATTGCTGTCCGTGGACCATGGCCCCGTCCCAGTCGCCGGCTTGCGCCGCTGCTAGCATTTCTCCCGTGATGAGAGCGATCTCCTGGTAGTGTTCCAGGATAGGGGAGGTGTACTGGGTCGTGGACGTCATGGAAATCTCGGGCGTTCGATGGCTGGACGGTGCGTATGCGGTGCCGTCAAGGCTGCACGCCTCCGGCTGGGCGATCAATGGATGTCTGCCAGGCCTCGGCCAGATCCGCCAGTAGGCGATCGGCCGTTTCGAGCGCTTCCGGGTCTGCTTTCAGGTTTGCCATCAGCAGCGTGCGGACAATGTAGTCGTAGAGGCGGGCGAGGTTGGCGGCAATTTCGCCGCCGGCCTCCATGTTCAGTCCGGTTTTCAAGCCTTCGTCGACAATCTTGATGGCTTTCGAAATGGCTGCGCCTCGTTCAGTGGCTCGACCTTCCTGCAAGTGCAGGCGAGCTTGTCCGATCGCCGCCCGGGCGCCCATATACAAAAGTGATATGAGCCGTTCCGGACTGGCGCCCAGGATCTGAGTTTCCAGGCCAATTTCGGCGTACGAGCGTACAGAATGAGATCCTGTTGGGCGGCGAGCGGCGTAAGTCATTGATGCATCTTCTATAAATTACTTGGACTTACTCATGGCCGCGAACTGTTGGGTCAGGTAGGTAGCCGTGACAGTCTGTTGCGCGACAAATTTGTCCAAGGCGACGAATTGAGCACGCATAGCGGCCATGGAGGCCACGCTGGAAGCCTTGGCGCGTTCCAATTGGGCCTTCACATCCTTAATGGACTCGGTCAGTCCGTCCTGGCTAATCTTGATGGAGCCTTTGTCTCCCAGGATGGTCTTGGTGGCGGCATCGAACTTTGCGGCAAGACCGTCGGCAGATCCCATGATGCGCTTTACGTCGGCAGGGTTGGCCGTCAATGCCTTGTCCAACTCTTTCAGGTCGAGCTTCAGTTGGCCCGTCTTGGGGTCCATGGCAATGCCGAGATCGGCCAGCGACCGAAGCGAACCTTCAGACGTGACAACCTGCAAAGCGCTGGACATCGACGATTGGATGCCACGAGTCGTACTGTCTCCGGTCAGAGCCTGGTTGGTTGCCGCCGTGATATCGAATGCAGTCAGCTTCGTGATGGTGCTTTGCAATGCGTTGTAGGCATTGACGAAATCCTGGACTGCCTTGCTGGCGACAGCAGTGTCGCTCTGCAACTTCAGGGTCACCACCTTGTCGGTCTCGGTTTTGGCTGTGAGGTTCAGTGTAATGCCGTCGATAGCAGTAGAAACGTTGTTGCTGCCGCTTTTTACCGTGATGCCATTGATCTCAACCACAGAATCAGCGGCAGCGGTTTGTTGGGTCAGCTGCGTGCCGGTGCCAGAGTTGTAGCTCAGGATGTCCTTGAGCTTTTGGTCGCCCGTTACCGTGATGGACTTTACCGAAGCCTGTACGCCAGTATCCTTGGCGCTGAGCATCAGGTAGCTACCGTTCTCATTGGTGATGATCGTGGCGCGCACGCCGGCCTTGTCATCGCTATTGATGGCCTTGGCAATACCATCAAGCGAGGTGTCGCCTTTCAGGTCGATGGAGTGCTTCTTGCCGTTCGTCAGCTCGATTTCGAATGAACCGGTGGCTCCGTTGGAGAGTTTGCGGTCGGACACGATGCCGGACTGCAAGGTTTGGGCTGCCGCCAGATTTTTTACCTTGATGGTGTATTCGCCCATCGTGGCGCCATTTTCACCGATAGTGGCGGTCAGACCATCGCCGACGACATCGGCCTTCACGGCATCCAGCGTTGACGATTTGCCCAGCGCCGCGGCGGCCTTCTGCAAGGCTTCCACCGCGCTTTGTACCTGCCCGAACGCACTGACGCGAGCCTCATAGCTCGCCTGACGATTCGTGTACAAGCTCAGTTTTTTGTCCTCGGCCGCCTGTAGATCCGTCAGGATCTTCTCGAGGGGCAAGCCGGTGGTCGAACCGAGGTTGGTGATAGAAGCCATGTGAAATTCCTTTCTAGCGATGCGATTCTGTCAAAAATATGGTGCCGGCGATTGGCCGGGTAAGGGCATAAGGCGGGCCTAATTCGACGCTTCCGGATGCATGCTCGCTTCGGGGAGCATTTGAGCCGATTACGGGGCCGGATCAGGCAGAGGTCTTGATGCCGTTTCCTTGCATGTTCACGATCATTTTGGCGATTTTCAGCAGTGTTTCACTGGGAATTGTGCGTATGACATCGCCTGATTCTGCATCCACCACAGACACAACGACCTGATGCACGTTCGGATCTATTTCGAACTTCAACTGTGTGGACCAGGCTTTCATCTGGTCGTTGATTTCGTCCAGAGCCTTGTCCAGGGGTAGCTTCTGCGAGTCGGACTGATCCGACGTTGCATTGTCCGAAGCCCCGCTATTCGTTGAGGCTGCCGCAGGCGCGACGCTCACGGCGGGGTCCGGCGCGAGCGGCGTCGGCGCGACCGGCGCTGGTGCAAACGATGCAGGGGCTATGGGGGTTACGGCCATGATCACTCCAACGGCGATGTGGGCGTCTCGGAGGAACGCGCTGTTTTCAGGGAATTCTCAGCTACGATAACGGCAGGCCCGTAGGGAACTTTAGCCACCGGCGAGCCAGATGTTTCACGTGCTAAACAGTTTGGATCGGGTAATGAGTGTCAAGACGGCGCTGCGAGTTATCGAAATCATCGAAACCTATGCCCGCGAAAAGCGCGCGCTGCCGCTATCGGAACTGGCCCGGTTGCTGGATGTGCCGGTGTCGAGCTGCCTGGCCCTGATCCGCACCCTGACCGGTCTGGGCTATCTATATGAAACCGGGCGGCGCCAGGGCTACTACCCGACCGGCAGGCTGCTGGCCATGGCGCAGCGCATCGCCCGCGCCGATCCGGTGCTGGACCGGGTCTATCCCAGTCTTACCGAATTAAGGGACGCTACGCGCGAAACGATTGTTTTCGCCAAACTGAGCCAGGAAGGCCGAGTGGTCTACCTGGATGTCCTCGATTCTCCTCATACCATCAGATATGCGCCGGTTGCGGGTGAATTCAAAGACGTTCATGCAAATTCGCTGGGGAAGGCGTTGCTGTCGCTGCTGGACGCGCCAGCCCGCGACGCTATGCTCGCCGGGATGACCATGACCCGCCACAACGAACGCACCCTGGTCACGCGCGAGGCGCTGCTGGCAGACCTGGAACTGTCGCGCCAGCGCGGCTGGTTCATGAACAGCGGCGAGTCCATTGCGGACGTGGGCGCGATCGCTTGGCCGGTTACCCTGTCCGGCGAACATTATGCGATTTCGGTGGGCGGGCCGATCTACCGGATCGAGCCGCAGCAGGAAGCCTATGCGCGCATCTTGCGCTCGGCCTGCACGGCGCTGGAGCAGCAGGCCTGACAGGCAGGCTGGCCGCTGATCAAACGCCGCCGTTCAGTAGGACTTGGGCAGGCCCAGCACCTTTTCCGCGATGAAGCACATGATCAGCTGCGGGCTGACCGGCGCGATGCGGGGAATGAAGCTTTCGCGCAGCAGCCGCTCCACGTGGTATTCCTTGGCGTAGCCCATGCCGCCCAGGGTCATGACCGCGGTCTGGCAGGCGTTGTAGCCCGCTTCGGCCGCCAGGTACTTGGCCGAGTTGGCGTAGGGGCCGCAGGGCTTGCCCGCGTCATACAGGCTGGCGGCCTTGAACACCATCAGGTCGGCGGCTTCCAACTGCATCCAGGCCTGTGCCAAGGGGTGCTGGATGCCCTGGTTCTGGCCGATGGGGCGGCCGAACACGGTGCGCTCGCCGGCGTACTTCACTGCCCGATCCAGTGCAGCGCGGCCGATGCCCACCGCCTCGGCCGCGATCAGGATGCGTTCGGGGTTCAGGCCGTGCAGGATGTACTCGAATCCCCGGCCTTCCTCGCCGATGCGGTCGGCCGCCGGGATGCGCAGGCCGTCGATGAACAGCATGTTCGAATCCACCGCCTTGCGGCCCATCTTCTCGATCTCGCGGACTTCTATCTTGTTGCGGTCCAGGTCCGTATAGAACAGCGACAGGCCTTGGGTGGGCTTTTCCACCTCGGACAGTGGAGTGGTGCGCGCCAGTAGCAGCATCTTGTGGGCGACCTGAGCGGTTGATATCCAGATCTTGCGGCCATGCACTACGTATTCGTCGCCCTGGCGCACGGCGCGGGTGCTGAGCTTGGTGGTGTCCAGCCCGGCGTCGGGTTCGGTGACCGCGAAGCAGGCCTTCTCGCGGCCGGCGATCAGGGGTTCCAGCCAGCGGCGGCGCTGCTCGTCGCTGCCGAACACCACGACCGGGTTCAGGCCGAAGATGTTCATATGGACGGCCGAGGCGCCGGTAAAGCCGGCGCCGGAGGCCGCAATGGTCTGCATCATCAGGGCGGCCTCGGTCATGCCCAGGCCCGCGCCGCCATATTCCTGCGGCATGGCGATGCCCAGCCAGCCGTCGCGCGCCAGATCGGCGTGCAGGGGCTCCGGAAAGCCGCCTTCGCGGTCGCGCTCCAGCCAGTATTCGTCCGGATAGCGTTCGCAGATGCGGGCCACGGCTTCCCGCAGCGCCAACTGGTCGGGGGTGAATTCAAAGTCCATCAGTGGTTTTCATCCTGGGTGATGCCGCGGGCCGCCAAGGCGTCGATCCGGGCGGGGTCATAGCCGGCTTCGGCCAGCACTTCGCGGCTGTGCTGGCCCAGCCTGGGGGCGGGGCGGCGTAGGGAAGTGGGGGTGCTTTCGTATCTGCCCAGGGGAGCCGTCGTGCGGATCGGGCCTTCGCTGGGGTGGTCCATGGTCCGGATGAAGCCGGTCGCGGTCAGGTGCTCGTCCTGCAGCAGGTCGTCCACGGAATAGAGCGGCGAGGCGGGAATGTCCGCCCGCGCCAGGCCTTCCAGCCATTCCTCGCTGCGGCGGGTGGCGACGACCTCGGCGACAAAGGCGTAGACCTCGCCGATGTGGGCGGCGCGCGCGCCGTGGGAGCTGAAGCGCGGGTCCCGCGACAATTCGGGACGACCGATCAGGTCGAAGAAGTTGCGCCAGTGCTTGTCGTTGTAGATCAGCAGGCTGATGTAGCCGTCGGCCGTGGCGTAGGGGCGGCGGTGCGGTGCCAACAGGCGCGCGTAACCGGTGGGGCCGAGCGGGGGATCGAAGGTGGCGCCGCCAAGATGGTCTCCCAGTACCAGGTGGGCCATGCCCTCGAACATGGGAATTTCCACTTGCTGGCCTAGCCCCGTGCCGCGGGCGTGCAGCACCGCCGACACCAGCGCGATGCCCACATGCAGGCCGACCGCGCGGTCGGCCAGGGTCAGCGGCGCGTAACGCGGCACGTCCCCGCTTTGCTGCGCGGAGAGGGCGGCGATGCCGGTCTGGCCCTGGATCAGGTCGTCGTAGGCGGGGCGCCCGGCGTAGGGGCCGGCCTCGCCGTAACCGTAGGCGCCCAGGTAGACGATGCGCGGATTGCGCGTCGCCACCGCCTCGTAGGACAGGCCCAGCCGGGCCATCGCCTGCGGACGGATGTTGTAGAGCAGGGCGTCGCAGCTTTCGGCCAGCGTCAGGCAGGCCTCCAGCCCTTCCGGCGTCTTCAGGTCCAGCACGACGGAGCGCTTGTTGCGGTTCAGATGCAGATAGATGTGCCCCATGCCGGGGTTGCGCATGGGGCCGACGGCCCGCATGTTGTCGCCGGCCGGCGGTTCCACCTTGATGACGTCGGCGCCCAGGTCGGCCAGGACCTGGGTGGCATAGGGGCCCATCACTACCGTGCTCAGGTCCAGGATGCGCACGCCCGCCAACGGGCCGGCGGCGGGCGTGTCGGATTGCGGCGGTGCACTCATTGCTGCTCGATCCCCGCGTCGCGGATCAGTTTGCCCCACAGGTCCAGCTGGGCGCCGACGAACTGTGAGAACGCTTGTGGCGTGCTGGAAAAGGCGTCAAAACCCAGGCCGGCCAGGCGCTTTTTCACGTCGGGCTTGGCGACCACCTGATTGATTGCGGCATTCAGCTTGGCCACGATTTCCGGCGGCATGCCTGCCGGGCCGAAGTAGCCGTTCCATGAGTTCAGGTCGAAATCCTGCACGCCAGACTCAGCCATGGATGGCAGGTCGGGGACGATGGCGCTGCGTTCCGCGGTCGACACGGCCAGCGCGCGCAACTGGCCCGATTGCACGAAGGGCAGGCCGGAGGCCAGGTCGGTGAACATGAAGTCGACCTGCCCGCCGACCACGTCGGTCAGCCCTTGCGGCGTGCCTTTGTAAGGCACGTGCAGGATGTCGATCTTGGCGCGGTTGGCCAGCGTGGCGCCGGCGACGATGCCGGTGCTGTTGCCGCTGGCGTAGGTAATGCGGCCGGGATGCTGGCGCGCGTCGGCGACCAGTTCGCCCACCGTTTTCCAGGGACGCTTCGGATTCACCACCAGGATGAAGGGCAGGTTGCCGCCGCGGGCGATGGCGGTGAAGTCCTTGACCGGATCGTAGGGCACGTTCTTCATCAGCCAGGGCGCCGCCGAATGCGACGTATTGGTGGTGACGAACAACGTGTAGCCATCGGGCTTGGCGCGAGCGACGTAATTGGCCGCGATGGTGGCGTTGGCCCCGGGCTTGTTCTCCACCACGACCTGCTGGCCCAGGATGTTGCCGAGCTCGGCGCCGAAGATGCGGCCCACGGCGTCGGTGCCGGACCCCGCGGGAAAGGGGACGATCAGGGTGATGGGTTTGGTGGGGTAATCAGCGGCGTGGACGGCGGGGCCGGCGGCCAGCGCCGCGCCGCCGATAAGGGCGGCGCCCAGCAGGCTTAGAGGTTTCATGGGTTTGTCTCCTGTGTGCTTCGGATCCCGGCGCGGTTTCTGCGTCCGCTGCCCGGGGCTGCGCCGCGTCAAGCGGTTGGGGCTGGCGCCGGAAAGCCGCGTATCACGCGGTCTGGGGATTCTTCATAGGGCGGCGTGTAGATCACCAGCAGGCGGGCGGGCTCGTCGCTGGTGACGGTGAAGACGTGCGGAATGTCCGGGGGGAAGTAGCAGCAGTCTCCCGGGCCCATGTCGGCCCATTCGTCCTGCACCTGCGCGCGCGCCGTGCCGGACAGCAGGTAGCAGACTTGCTCGATGCCGGGGTGGGCGTGCGGCAGGGCGCCCTTGCCTTTGTCGATCACGCCCAGCAGCACTTCCACGCCCCGGGAGCCCACGGTGTCCGGACCGATGAGGCGGCGGTTCAGGGTGCCGGTGTGGTTGGCGGGGTGATAGCCGGGCACGTCGGCCTCGCGCACCAGCCAGGCTGGGGTCTTGCTCTGCTTCATGTTTGGTCCGTTAAAATTTCCATACGTGAAATTATTTTTATGTATGAGAAAAATATCGGCAAGCAGTTTTTCGATCCGGATACCTTGCCGCTCCCTGGGGGATTAGGGAAAACACCGTGCGCGGACTGTTAAAATCGAACGCTGACTTCACTTCCGGCTTTGTCATGTCTTCTGCCCGCACGCCCGACGTTTCCGCCACCCTGTCCGATTGGCTGCAGTATCTGGAGTCGATCCATGCCACCGCCATCGACATGGGCCTGGACCGGGTGCGCGAGGTTGCCGGGCGCATGGGGCTGGAGCTGTCCGGCGTGAAGTTCGTCGTCGGCGGCACCAACGGCAAGGGTTCCACCTGTGCCATGCTGGAAGCGATCCTGCTGGCGGCCGGCTACAAGGTCGGGCTGTACACCTCCCCGCACCTGATTGATTTCAACGAACGCGCCCGCATCAACGGCCAGATCGCCACGGACGAGGCCCTGATCACCCAGTTCCAGGCGGTCGAGGCAGCGCGCGGCGACGTTTCGCTGACTTATTTCGAATTCACCACGCTGGCGATCCTGCGTCTGTTCTCGCAGTCGAAGCTGGACGCCGTGGTGCTGGAAGTCGGCCTGGGCGGGCGGCTGGACGCCGTCAACATCGTCGACGCCGACTGCTCCATCGTCACCAGCGTGGATCTGGACCACACGGACTGGCTGGGCGATACGCGCGAGAAAATCGGTTTCGAGAAAGCCCATATCTACCGCAGCGGCCGGCCGGCAATCTGCAGCGATCCCGTGCCCCCGCAATCGCTGCTGGATCACGTTGAGAAGATTGGCGCCGATCTGTGGCTGTTCGGCCGCGACTACAACTATTCGGGAGACCGCCAGCAATGGGCCTACGGCGGGCGCGAACAGCGCCGCAACTCGCTGGCCTATCCGGCGCTGCGCGGCGCCAACCAATTGTTGAATGCATCGGCCGCGCTGGCGGCGTTGGAGTCGGTGCGCGACCGCTTGCCGGTGCCGCAGCAGGCCGTACGCCTGGGGCTGTTGCAGGCGTCCCTGCCAGGCCGTTTCCAGATCCTGCCGGGCCAGCCCGCGGTCATCCTGGACGTGGCGCATAACCCGCATGCCGCGGCGGTGCTGGCGCAGAACCTGGACAACATGGGGTTCCATCCGTACACCCACGCGGTGTTCGGCATGCTGAACGACAAGGACCTGGCCGGGGTCGTCGCCAAGCTCGGCACGCGTATCGACAACTGGTACTGCGCCGGCCTGCCGGGCCCGCGTGGCACGCCGGGAGAGGCGCTGGCGGAGCAGGTCGCCGCGGCGCTGCCGCCCGCGCCCGCAGACGGCGAAAAGCCGGGCATCTCGGCATATTCGGATCCTGCTCAGGCCTTTGCCGCCGCGCGCGAACGGGCAGGGGAGAATGATAGAATCGTGGTGTTCGGCTCGTTTCTCACCGTAGCCTCGGTTTTGCAGGCTCTGGGTCGCAAGGCATAGGCAGCAGCGGGTCAGTCGCGTCCAGGCGGCCCGCCGCCATATCGCCGCAAGGAATTCTCCTCCATGGGTTTTTTCAAACGCAAAGATCCTGCCGACCAGGCGCAGCCCTCCAAGCGGGCGGCAGTGCCCAGCGAGGTGCAGGCTGCGGAGCTGCGCGGCCGCGCGCGGCGCAGGCTGGCAGGCGCTGTCGCGCTGGTATTGGCAGCCGTCATCATCCTGCCGATGGTGCTGGATTCGCAGCCCACGCCGGTCGACGACAACATTCCCATCAGGGTGCCGGAACGCAACACGCCGTTCCAGCCGCAAGTGAGCGAACCGCAGGTTGCCGCGCCGCAGACGCCCGCGCCGGGCAGCGCTGCGCCGACGGATCCTTCGGCCATCCCCACGCCCCCTCCGGTAACGTCCGTGCAACCGCCCGCGACGGCAACCCCGACGACGCCCCCGGCGACACAGCCCACGACGCCGCCGGTGACCGCAGCCGTCACGCCGCCCAAGCCCGAGCCCAAGCCGGCCACGCCGCCCAAGCCCGAACCCAAGCCCGCGCCCAAGCCCGATACCCGCTCGGATGACGGCGCGCGCGCCCTGGCCCTGCTGGAAGGACGCCAGGCGCCCGCCGCGTCGGCGCCCGCGCCCAAGCCGGCCGCCAAGGGCAATTTCGTGTTGCAGATCGCCGCCTACACCACCTCCGAGGACGCCCAGTCGCGGCGCGGCAAGCTGCACCAGGCCGGCGTGACCAACGCATTCGTTGAACAAGCCACCATCAATGGCAAGCAGCAGTACCGTCTGCGGGTGGGGCCGTTCCCCTCGCGCGAGGCGGCGCAGGCGGCCCAGGCGCGGTTGCGCACCCTGGGCTATGACAATGGTTTCATCGCTGCCCAATAGTGACCGGTTTCGACTTCGTCGTGCTGGCCATCCTGGCGGTTTCGGGTGTGCTGGGCCTGGTGCGCGGCCTGCTCAAAGAGGTGCTGTCGCTGGTCGCCTATCTGCTGGCCTTCGTGGCCGCGATATGGTGGGGCCCGACGGTCTATGCCTGGCTGGAGCCCTATATTGAAACAACGCTGCTGCGCATGGGAGTTTCGTACGCTGCGGTGTTCATCATCGTGCTGCTCGGCGTGGGGTTGGTCAATATGACGCTTGCCGCCTTGATCCGCAGTACAGGACTGAGTCCCGCCGACCACGGCCTGGGCGGGATGTTCGGGCTGGCCCGTGGCCTGTTGATCGTGCTGGCGCTGGTCGCCGCCGCAGGCTACACGCCGCTGCCGGAAGAGCCGTGGTGGAAGGACGCCATGTTTTCGCATTCGGCCATCGAGGCCATCAAACATATCAAGACGTGGCTGCCGCCGTCCCTGGCGACGTGGCTGCCGTATTGATTAGCTTTAAATCAACCAGGAAAGCTCACCATGTGTGGAATCGTAGGGGTCATCGGGCGCGGGCCGGTCAACCAGCTGCTCTATGACAGCTTGCTGCTGTTGCAGCATCGCGGGCAGGACGCCGCGGGCATCGCGACGTCGCAAGGCAACCAATTCAATATGTACAAGGCGCACGGCCTGGTGCGCGACGTCTTCCGTACGCGCAACATGCGCGCGCTGCCGGGTACGTCGGGCGTCGGCCAGGTCCGCTATCCCACCGCGGGCTCCAGCGCCAGCGAGGAAGAGGCCCAGCCGTTCTACGTCAATGCGCCGTTCGGCATCATGTTCGCCCACAACGGCAACCTGACCAACTGGCGTGAGCTGCGCGAATCGCTCTACCGGGTCGACCGCCGTCACATCAACACCAACTCCGATTCCGAAGTCCTCCTGAACGTCCTGGCGCACGAGCTGCAATCGTCGGCCAACGGCGTGTCGCTGGATGACGATGCCATCTTCCGCGCCGTGTCGGCCCTGCACAAGCGCGTGCGCGGCGCCTATGCCGTGGTGGCGCAGATCTCTGGCTACGGCTTGCTGGCCTTCCGCGATCCCAACGGCATCCGTCCGCTGTGCATCGGCCGCCAGGAAACCGAAGAGGGCGTGGAGTGGATGGTGGCCTCGGAATCCGTGGCGCTGGAAGGCAGCGGCTTCGCCTTCGTGCGCGACGTCGAGCCGGGCGAAGCGGTGTTCGTCGACCTGGACGGCCGCTTCGTCAGCCGCCAGTGCGCCGACAATCCGCAACTGGTGCCCTGCATTTTCGAATACGTGTACTTCGCGCGTCCGGATTCGCTGATCGACGGCGTGTCGGTGTACGACGCCCGCCTGCGCATGGGCGAATACCTGGCCGACAAGGTGGCGCGCAACATGCGCCTGGGCGACATCGACGTGGTCATGCCGATTCCGGATTCTTCGCGTCCCGCCGCCATGCAGCTGGCCGCCCGCCTGAACCTGGACTACCGCGAAGGCCTGATCAAGAACCGCTACGTGGGCCGCACCTTCATCATGCCGGGCCAGGCCGTGCGCCGCAAATCGGTGCGCCAGAAGCTCAATGCCATTGGCATGGAGTTCAAGGGCAAGAACGTGCTGCTGGTGGACGACTCCATCGTGCGCGGCACCACCAGCCGCGAGATCGTGGACATGGCCCGCGCCGCCGGCGCCAACAAGGTGTACTTCGCCTCGGCCGCGCCTCCGGTGCGGTTCCCGAACGTCTACGGCATCGACATGCCCACGCAGAGCGAACTGATCGCCACCGGCCGCAACGACGAGGAAATCGCCCGCGCGATCGGCGCCGACTCGCTGATCTACCAGGACCTGCACGACATGCAGCAGTCGGTGCGGGACATCAATCCCAAGCTGTCGCGCTTCGAGGCTTCGTGCTTCGATGGCCAATACGTCACGGGCGACATCACTCCTGAGTACCTGGCACGCTTGGGGCAATCCCGTGGCGAACCCGGCGAAGAAGGTGGGGCCAGCGGCCTGCAATTCAACATGGGTTACGCCGCCAGCGATGCCTGATGTGCCTTGCGGCCAGAACAATGCCGTCCCTTGGGACGGCATTTTTTTTCTCTGCGGCAAGACGGATGTTTCGGACTGTCAGGCCGCGCTCTTCCACAGGCTTTCGCGCGTTGCCTCCAGGTGCGTCAGATACAAGCGCAGGTCGAACTCGTACTGGTGGTACTGCGGCTCCATGCGCAGGCACAGGTTGTAGAAGGCCTTGTTATGGTCCTTCTCCTTCAGATGGGCCAACTCATGCACCGTGATCATCTTCAGGAACTCCGCCGGCACGGTCTTGAACAGCGTCGCCACCCGGATTTCATGCTTGGCCTTGAGCTTGCCGCCCTGCACGCGCGAAATATAGGTGTGCTGTCCCAGCGCATGCTGGATCACGTGGATCTTGCTGTCGAAGGCGACCTTGTTGATCTGGTCGCCGTTGCGCAGGTAGGCGTTCTTCAGGTCCGTCACGTACTGATAGAGCGCCCGGTCGGTGCGGACGTCGTGCGGGCCGGACGGGTAGCGCGCCAGCAGCGCTGCGCCCAGCTTGCCTTGGTCGAGCAGCTTTTGGGC
>NZ_JADIJM010000029.1:0-84797 GCF_017355315.1 Achromobacter sp. SD115
CTTGGCGCCGGCGCGGGGCGCGGCTTCCTTGGGCGGGGGCGCAGTGGCAGCTTGCACCTGCTCCAGCCACATCAGGGCATCGGTGTACGACAGGAACTGCTGCAGATAGCCCGGCGACACCTCGCGCATCAGCGACAGCGCCCGGTGCACCAATTGATTGGAGTTGAGCGGGCCGGCGTTCTTGTGCACCTGTTCCTGGGACTGCCGGACCTGCCGGTCCGCGCTGACCCGCGACCATACGCCGCGGAAGTACTCCAGCACTTCCAGCTCGGGGTAGGCGGCGCGCAGGTCGGCGGCGCCGCGCGCGTCGGAGCCGGGGTCGGCCATATAGGCGGTCAGCGCTGCCAGCGGTCCGGGTTCGCAAGCGGCGGGCGCCGCCGCGGTGGCGCCTTCATAAGCGCATTCATTGGCGGTTGCAAGAGCCTTAACAGCAGCGCCGTCGAGCTCAGCCTCATAGGCCTGGATCAGCGCCGCCAGCTTGCCGTCCAGCAGCCTGCGGGCTTGGCCGTCTTGCGTGGCGGCGCGCCGTTGCAGGGCGTCCATGAACTGGAAGCGGACCGGCGCGATGCGGTCCGCGCCGGTTTCCCGCCAGGCGTCCAGCACGGCCCGGGCGTCGACGATTTCGCCGCGCGTGCCGTCACTGGCCATGCTGGGTTCCGGCGTCGCTGGAGGGTTTGGGGATGGGCGCGATTTCCACCCGGCGGTTCTTGGCCCGGCCTTCCTCGTCGGTGTTCGCGGCCACCGGCTGTTCGGAGCCGAAGGCCGCGGCGAACACGGCTGACGAAGGTACGCCCTCGTCGATCAGCGCGCGCGTCACGGTCAGGGCGCGCTGCGCGGACAGGTCCCAGTTGTCGGCGAAGCGCCGGTTGCCTTCGCGCACCTGCTGGTCGTCGGTGTAGCCGCTGACCATCAGGATTTCGTTGTGCGACTTCAGATAGGCCGACAGGGGTTCGATCAGGCTCTTCAGGACCTCGCGGCCTTCCGGCTGCAACTGGTCGGAGTTCAGCGCGAACAAGACGCTGCCGCTGATGCCGATGCGGCCGTCGATCAGGGTCACGCGGCCGGCGGCCAGGGGACCCGCCAGCGCCTGTTCCAGTGTCTCGCGGCGCTGGGTTTCGACCTGGCGCTGCTTGACCTCTTCCTCGAGCTGGGTCGACAGCTGCAACTGCACCGCGACGACGCTCACCAGGATCAGGACGAAGGCGCCCAGCAGCACCGACATCAGGTCGCCGAAGACGGCCCAGGCCGGGACCGCGGGCTCCACGCCGCCGTCGATGTCCTCGCTCATGCCGCTTCCGCTCCGGCCGTCGCGCGCTGGACGGCCAGCTGCTGCAGGTTTTCGATGATCTGCTTCTGCGACACCATGCTCAGGTCCACCACTTCACGGGCCTGCGCCACGTAGTAGGCCAGCTGTTCGTCGCCGCGCGCGATGGACTTGTCCAGCGCCGCTTCGATGCGTTGCAGGTGCGCGACCAGCTTGTCGTTGGACTCGCCGAAGAGCTGCACGGCCGTGCCGAAGGATTCGCCCAGGCTGGCCACTTCGACCGCGCCGCTGGCGACCTGCGCGGCCACTTCGGCCAGCTTGCCGGTTTCGGCCTGGGCCTGTTCGGTGAACTGTGTGCCGACGCGGTCCAGCAGGTCCGCCGACGAGGACACCAGTGCGTCCACGGCCGTGCGCTGTTCGGCGGCGGTGTGGTTGACGGCGTCCAGCAGGGTGCCCAGGGTTTCCAGCAGGCGAGTGCGCTCTTCCAGCATGTCGTTGTCGCGCTCCATGCTGTCGGAGAGCTTCTGGCGCAGTTCGCCGATGACCTCGGCGGCGGCGCGTGGCGCCTCGGAGGCGGCCTGTACCAGGCGGCCGATTTCGGCGATGGTGTCGTTGGCCGACGCCTGGGTCTGCGCGCTGATGTCCTGCGCGGTGATGGCCAGGGTGTCGCAGATCTGCTGCTGCTGGTTGGCCGTGTAGGAACTGGTCTGCTCCCATTCGGCGCGCAGCGAGTCGGCGATGGTTCCAAGCTTGCCGGTCCAGGCTTCCAGGCGCGCTTCGTCCTTGGATGCCAGCGCCGCTTGCAGGTCCGTCTGCGATTGCTCCAGCGTTTGCAGCAGGGCGGAGGAATGCTGTTCGAAGGCTGCGGCGGCGGTTTCCAGCGCTTGCTGGTTGTCGCCCGCCAGCTTGGCGTTGACCTGTTCCTGGCGCGCCTGCGCGTCGGTCCAGGCCTGGGTGACGCCGGTAGCCGCCGTTTCCAGGCGGGCCGATACGCTTTCCAGCAGGCCGGCCTGGGCCTGCGTCTGTGCTGTGATGTCGCGCGCGTTCTGGGCCAGGGTGTCGTTGACTTCCAGTTGGCGCAGGGCGGCTTGCGTGCCGGCCTGTTCCCATTCCTGGCCGAGCTTGGCGGCCATGGCGGTCAGCGTGCCGGTCCAGGCGGCCAGGCGTTCCTGGTCGCGCGAGGCTAGGGCGTCCTGCAATCCGGCGTGCGATTGCTCCAGCGTTTGCAGCAGGCCGGTGGAGTGCTGCGCGAAGGCGGCGGCGGCGGTTTCCAGCGCTTGCTGGTTGTCGCCGGCCAGCTTGGCGTTGGCCTGCTCCTGGCGCGCCTGCGCGTCGGTCCAGGCTTGGGTGACGCCGGTGGCGGCCGTTTCCAGGCGGGCCGATACGCTTTCGAGCAGGCCGGCCTGGGCCTGGGTCTGGGCCGTGAGATCGCGCGCGGTCTGGGCCAGCGTGTCGTTGATTTCCAGCTGGCGCAGCGCGGCCTGGGTGCCGGCCTGTTCCCACTCCTGGCCGAGCTTGGCGGCCATGGTGGTCAGGGTGCCGGTCCAGGCGGCCAGGCGCTCCTGGTCGCGCGAAGCCAGCGCGGCCTGCAATTCAGTGTGCGACTGGTCCAGCGTCTGCAGCAGAGCCGCGGAATGCTGTTCGAAGGTGGCCGCAGCGGTTTCCAGGGCCTGCTGATTGTCGCCGGCGAGCTGGGCGTTGACCAGTTCCTGGCGCGCCTGGGCTTCGGTCCAGGCCTGGGTGACGCTGCCGGCCGCCGTTTCCAGGCGGGCGGATACGCTTTCCAGCAGGCCGGCCTGGGCCTGGGTCTGGGCCGCGATGTCGCGCGCGGTCTGGGCCAGCGTGTCGCTGACGGCCTGTTGGCGGGCCACGGTGTCGGCGCCGGCCTGCTGCCATTCCTGGCTCAGCGTCGCGCCCATGGCGGTCAGCGTGCCAGTCCAGGCGGCCAGGCGCTCCTGGTCCCGCGAGGCCAGTGCGGCTTGCAACTGGGCATGCGACTGGTCCAGCGTCTGCAACAGGGCGGCCGAATGCTGTTCGAAGGTGGCGGCCGCGGCGGCCAGGGCCTGGCGGTTGTCGCCGGCCAGCTTTTCGCCAGCCTGTTCCTGGCGGGCCAGGGCGCTGGCCCACTGCTGCGAGACGCCGTTGGCGGCCGCTTCCATGCGGGCCGACACGCCGTCCAGCAATTGGGCCTGGACCTGCGATTGCGCAGTGATGTCGTGCACCGCCTGCGCCAGTGTGGCGCTGATCGCCTCCTGGCGTTCGGCGGCCTGCGCGCCGGATTGCTCCCATTCCTGGCGCAGCGTGGCGCCCATGGCGCCCAGCGTTTCGGTCCAGGCGGCAAGGCGCTGCTGGTCGCGCGAAGCCAGTTCGGATTGCAGCAGGGAGTGCGATTGGTTCAGGGTGCGCAGCAGCGAGGCCGAATGCTGCTCGAAGCTGGCCGCGGCCGCGGTCAGGGCCTGCAGATTGTCGCCAGCCAGTTTCTCGCTGGCTTGCTCCTGGCGCGACAGCGCCTGGGTCCAGGCGTGCGACATGCTGCCCGACGATTCCTCCAGGCGCGAGGACACGCTGTCCAGCAGGGCGGCCGAGCGTTGTTCGAAGGTCTGGGCGAAGTGGTCGAGCGAGGCCCGCAGGTCCTGGGACAGGGCCTCGCTGGCGCGTTGCTGTCCGGCCAGGGCCTGGTTCCAGATGCCGGCGACATTGCTGGTGGTGGCCTGGAAGCCCGAGGTCAGGCCTTCCAGCTGGCGCTGCACGGCTTGCGTCACGGTGTCTTGCAGGGACGCGGTTTCGCGCGACAGGCTGGCCATCGTCGCTTCCACCACCGGTTGCAGGGCGGCGCCGGCCGAGCGCGCGCTTTGCGACACGCTTTCCTTCATGGATTGCTCCATGACAGTGGCAAGGCGGGAATAGGCCGCTTCGGCCTTGCCCTGGAAGGCGTCCTGGCTGGCCATGTGGCGGTCGCTCAGGGCCTGGTTCTGCTGCGCCATGCTGTTCATCATGGCCTGCAGTTGATCGACCAGGGTCGGCATGGCGTCGGCCTGGCGCTGCATGACTTCGGCCTGGCGTTGCAGCAGCTTGAAGGATTCCTCGCGCTGGTAGCCTTGCGAGTACACCCGCAGCGTGGTGGCTGCCTTGCTGTCGAGCAATTGCGCCGCGCGCACGCGTTCACGGCGGCACAGGGCCGCCAGCAATCCCAGCATGGCGGAGCTGGCGACGCCGGCGATCGAGGTGCCGAAGGCAAAGCCCAGGCCCTTGACCGGTGCGGCGAGCGAGGCGCGGATGGCGGCCAGGTCGGTGGCGCTTTCCAGCGCGAGGCCGGTGCCGCGCAGGGTCACGACCATGCCCAGGAAGGTGCCCAGCATGCCCAGCAACACCAGCAGGCCCACCAGATACGGCGTCAGCGCCGGTCCGGGCAGGCCCGCGCGCTCGCCCTCGATGCGCAGGCGCGCGGCGTTGCGCAGGCTAGGCGGCAACTGGTCCAGCCAGGAGCCCAGATTGCCGGGCGCATCGGACAGGCCCGAAAGCGCGCGCGTCAGCGAGGAGGTCGCCTGCTGGTAGCGCAGCAGTTCGAGCGCGCCGCCCACGTAACAGGCGCCTATCAGCAAGGTCACGGCCAGCGCCAGCGGGTTGTTGCCCGCATAGCCCGCGCCGATCCAGCCCACGACGGCCAGACCCGCCAAGAAAACAACGAGATTAGTCAGATATTTGGACATAGTGTCCCGGTTAGCTGGCGCGAAGGGTGGCAAGCAGCCCTTCGACCGGTTGTAAACGAACATCCAATTCGGCCAGCAGCACGCTGCGCATGTCTTTGCGGAACGTGTCCAGCCAGGCGCCTGGCGTTATCGGTGCCTGCGCCACTGCGGGCGCCGCGCCCGTCTCGGCTGTGGCATCGCCTTGCGCCGCGGCGTCGGCCTCTGCTTGGGCCTCAGCTTCCGCCAATGCGGCAGCCTCGGCCAGCGCAGCGGCCTCGGCCTCGCGCAAGCGGTTGAAATGGCCCTGGAGCAATTTCGGAATCACGCCGAACAGCGCGCGTTCCTTGGGCAGCAGGGCGCGGTCCATGATGGCGTCGACCACCGCCAGACGTGTCATTTCGCCATTCTTGGCCGCGACCATGCCGCGCAGGCGGCTGCGCAGATTGCCCACGGCGGTTTCCATCGTGTGCTGCAACGACAGATAGCGCTGGCGAAAATTCGCGTAGTCGGCTTCGGCCTCGGCCAGCGCCGCCAACTGCTTGGCGGGAGCGTGGGCTTGCCCGGGTCCGGGCCGCTTGGCGGCCGTGGCCGCGGTGTCGCTGGCGATGGCGTCGGCCAACGTGGTCCGCACGCGGGCGCAGTCGCGCTCCTCGGCGCTGCTGAACATGCGCGCGCCGGGGGCGATCATCGGCGGGCTGGTATTCAGCGCCGCGGAGAGCGCGATCGCGTCCGTCCAGCCGAGCCATAGGCTCAGATGGTCTGAAAGCGATTGCCTGGATTGCGGAACGTCGACATCCGTCAGGCGAGTCAGCAAGCGAATGAGCGTCGGGCCGCTTAAACCTGTGCGCTGTGGGGCCTGCAACATACCACCAGAGTCAAAAAGGGGGGAGTTTACACGGTGGAGGGCGGCGCCAGGGCCGAGGGAGGACAGGAGGGGCGGCCCGCGGGTGAAAAAGGGGGCCGCATTGCCTCGGGATGCAATATTGTGACGGGGGCCAGGGCCCGTGCGCGCAGGGAAAAACCTAGGCCGCGCGGCGCACCTCCAGCCGCGGTGTGTGGCGACGCGCGGCGCCATCCAGGTAATCGGCCAGAAAATCGATCAGCCGGCGGGTCCGGGCGGGCAGCAGGCGGGTCTCGGTCACGGCATGGACCTCGATTGGCCCGAGGCTCCAGGCCGGCAGCACGCGCGCCAGCTCGCCCGAGCGCAGCCGGCCGCTTTCGTCCCCGCCCAGCGCCGCGATGCCTGCGCCCAGCACGGCAAGCTGCCGGGCCATGCAGGCGTCGTTGGCGCCATAGCGATATTCGACCGGGACCAGCAGCTGCTCGCGGCCGCGCTGCAGCGGCCAGGGCGCGGGCTGGCCGCCGCCGGCGCGCAGGCCGATGCAGTCGTGGCGCGCCAGGTCGGCGGGGCAGGCGGGCGTGCCGCGGGCCGCCAGGTAGGCGGGCGAGGCGTACAGGTTGGCATGGACCGCGCCGAGTCGGCGCGCCACCAGCGACGAGTCGGGCAGTTCGCCCAGGCGGATCGCCACGTCGCCGATCTCGGGCGGGTGCTCGGCGAACTCGGGGCCGGTCACGCTCAGTTGCAGGCGGATTTCGGGATAGTGGCTGCCGAACTCGACCAAGGCCGGCATCAAGGCGTCCAACGCGTATGCCGCCGGCAACTGGACGTGCAGCGGGCCGCTGGGAATTTCCAGTTGGTCGCGCAATTCCTCGTGGGCGATTTCGGCTTCGGCCACAATGCGGCGGCAGCGCTCGAAATACAGCCGGCCGGCGTCGGTCAATTCCACCCGGCGCGTGTTGCGGCTGAGCAGCCGCAGGCCGACCGCGCGCTCCAGCTCGGCCACCTGGCGCGACACCGTGGAGGTCGGCATGCCGAGGACCGCGGCGGCCCGGCTGAAGCTATGCGCCTTCGCCACTTCGGCGAACAATTCCATGCCATGCAGGCGTTTCATATATGCATCTCCCGCGCGGTCCGGACGGATCAGCGCCATCTTTCATTGCTGAGGGTGCGTGCTGAGGACGGGCCGGGGGCCCGCCGTCGCAGGAGTGCATTGTCGGCACGGGGTTTTAATAATTCTTTAAAGCGCCGACGTTCCAGGGAGTCGGGGCAGTACACCCGCTGCGCAAAGCGGCGCCTGCCCCTGCTTCAGCGTATCTCGGGATAGCCGGCCGCCGTCGCGGCTTGCGCCATGTCGTTCAGGACCGTGTACGACGCGGGGTCAGGGCGCGTGAAGCGCGCCACATGGGCGGCGCGCAGCAGCGGCGCGTGGGCTGGATCCTCGTGCATGGTCAGCAGGACGTCCGACAGGGCTTGCGCGCTGGCCGGAACCACGTCGGGTCCGGCCACCAGCAAGGGATTCGGCGTCCAGGGCGTATACGCCAGCGTGCGCAATCCGGCCAGCGCGGCCGGATCGTGCGCGCGCAGCAGATCCAGGTACCAGCCGTCGGCCGCGGTCAGATCGATTTCGCCGTCGGCCAGGGCGCGCAGCAGGCCCCGCGGGTTGCCATAGGGTCCCTTGGACGCCGCGAACAGGGCGCCGCCGGCCGCGGCCAGCTCCGCCAGCGCCGCGCGCGGAGCGTTCCAGCCCGATTGCGAGTCACGCACCATCCAGCCATAGCGGCTGCCGGCCGCGTCAGCCAGCGACGACCAGCCGCAGTCGGCGCGCACCAGGAATTCGCTGCGGTAGCGCGGCAGGCCTTCGTAGGCCGGCCAGTCCGGCACCACTGCGGCGACGGCGCCAAAGGCCCGCCCCGCCTGCAGCGCCGTGACGTAGGGCCAGCCGCATATGAAGACGCCGCACAGCCCCGGCCGCTCCCACAGTTCGCCGATGGGCGTCGGCCAGCCGTGCTCGACGAAGTGCACGTCCAGGCCGGCGCGGGCGTGCGCGGCCTGCAGCAGCGCATGCCAGGCAGCCCGCGCCGCGGGCGCCACGTCGTACATACGCGTCGAAGTGATGAGATCCATGGCGCTTCGCCTAGGCAAATTTCAAGGTCTGGCCCAGGCCCATCTTGCGGGCCTTCTCCAGCATGGCATGGCCCAGCGCAATGTCGGTGGTGGACAGGCCACGGTGCCAGAACAGGATGGTCTCGTCATCGCGTTCGCGGCCCGGCTTCAGGCCCGCCACGATCTGGCCCAGTTCGGCGTGCAGGTTTTCCTCGGTGATGCGGTCGCTGTCGACGTGGGCGCGCAGCGAACCATAGGGCAGGCCTTTGCGGCATTGGCCCCAGTCATCGACCACCACCTTGCTCATGATGTCGGTCAGGCTCAGTTCCACCGCGCTCATGGTGCCGTAGGGCATGACCAGGGCGCCGGGCTTGATCCATTCGGTCTTGAGGAGCGGCGTGGGTTCGGGCAGGCGCGAGGCTTCGACCACGATGTCGGCGCCGCGCACGCAGGATTCCCAATCATTGACGACCTTCACCGGCTTGCCCAGGTCGCGCGACAGGCGCTCGCCGAAGGCCTGCTGGCTTTCCGGACGGCGCGAATGCACGCGGATCTCGTCGAAGTCGTAGAGGCTGTCGAGCAGGCGCACGTTCCAGTAAGAGGTGCCGCGCGAGCCGATATGGCCCAGCACCTTGCTGTTCTTGCGCGCCAGATATTTGGCGCCCAGCGCCGTGACCGCGCCGGTGCGCATGTCGGTGATGGCGGTCGCGTCGACCACGGCCAGCGGCTTGCCGTTGACCGGATCGAACAGGTTGAGCAAGGCCATTTCCGAAGGCAGGCCGACCTTGTAGTTGTCGACGAAGTCGCTGACCACTTTCACGCCTGCCACATGCAGCGGCTCGATATAGCCGCGCAGCACATTGAAGTGCCCCTTGGCGGAAGACTCCGGCACCAGGTGCATGCGCGGTTCGATGACGGTCTTGCCTCGTCCCTGGGCGTCCAGCGCGCTTTGCACGGCGGCCAGGATTTCCGCGTCGGTCAGCTCCAGTGCGCGCACGTCGGGGCCGTTCAGATAGGTGATGTCTATGGATTGCATGTTGTCTCCTCGGTTATTGGATAGGCTGGATGCCGGCCTGCTTGACGATGGCCGCCCATTTATCGGTTTCCTGCTGGATCGCCCGGGTGAAATCCGCACGGTTCGAGCCGGCGGGCTCCACGCCCAGGCCGGCGAACTTCTGGCGCACGGACTCCTTCTGCAGCACGGCGGCAATGTCGGCCTGCAACTGGTCAAGGATCGCGGGCGGCACCTTGGCCGGCGCGACGATGCCGTACCAGGAGGTCACGTCGAAGCCCGGGTAGCCGCTTTCGGCCACCGTGGGCACGTCCTTCAATTGCGGCAGGCGTTGCGGACCGGCGACCGCCAGCGCGCGCAGCTTGCCGGACTGGATAAACGGCAGCACGGTCGAGACCCCGGCGAACATCATGTCCACATTGCCCGCCACCACATCGTTGACGGCGGCAGCCATGGCGTTGTACGGAATGTGGCGCGTGACGATGCCGGCCGACTGGTTGAGCAGTTCGCCCGCCAGGTGGGCGCCGCTGCCAGGGCCTGGCGAGGAATAGTTGAGCTTGTCCGGATGCTGGCGCGCATAGGCCACCAGCTCGGTGAAGGTCTTGACCGGCACCTTGTCGTTGACCACCAGCACATTGGGCGAAGTGGCCAGCATGGTCACCGGCGCGAAGTCGCGGGCCGTGTTGAAGGGCAGCTTGGTATAGAGCAGCGGGTTGACGGTCAGGTTGCCGGCCGGCGCCAGGGCCAGCGTGTAGCCGTCCGGATTGGCGCGGGCAACAAAGTCCATGCCGATATTGCCGGAGGCGCCGACCTTGTTTTCGATGATGACCGGCACGCCCCATTTGCTGTTGAGCTCCTGGCCCACGATGCGGGGCAACGCGTCGGCGATGCCGCCCGCGCCGAACGGCACGACGATGGTGACGGGCCGGGCGGGATACTTGCCTTCGGCGGCAGCCGCGGGCGCGGACAGCGTGGCGGCCAGAAGCGCGCTGCCCAGGCACTGCGCGAGATACTTGTTCATGTTCATTCCCCTTGTTGTCGGTCAGGCGGCGGCGTGGCGTCTACAGCGCGGCGTCGCGCCCCTGGTCCAGAAAGCGGTCGGCGCGCGCGATGTCGTCGGCGAGTCTTCTGTCTTGCGAAAGAAACGGCACTTCCACCCGGAAGGCCGCCAGTACCGCGCCGGTTCCCTTGCCCAGCGGACGCCGGGGGTCGGCGCGCGTGCGCAGATCCACGGCCTGCGCCGCGTGGATCAGTTCTATGCCCAGCAAGGTGCGCAACCGCCCGGTCTGCTGCCCCACGCGTTGCGCGGCGAGCGGGCCATTGGTGGCCACGTCTTCGATATTGCCCGCGACCGCCAGCGCATCGGACGAGACGGGTTGCGACAGCGTCCGGATCTCGGTGGCCAATAGCGACACGGGCTTCTGGATCGTGGTGTAGGCCAGGGTCGTGTCATTGGGCGACAGAAAGCGCGGCAGCTTGGTGAAGGCGGGGTCGCCCATGCGCAGCACGCGCTGCGCCGAAGACTGGGCCACCTGCGAAAGCGCCACGCCTACCGACTGCAGCGGCACGACCCAGGCGGTGGGGTCGAACCCGGCGCTGGGCAACACGGCGCCGCGAAGCTTGCCTTGAGTGACGTAATAGCGGGTTTCCTGCGGCGTGGCGCCGGCCGGCGGCGACACATCCAGCGCCACGGTCGGGTTGTCATCCGAGCTGTTGATCTGCACCAGCAACTGCGCGTCCAGCTGGCGCAGCGCTTCGCGTGCGGCGCCATGCACCTGGCTCACGGTACGGAAGCTCAGGGGATCCTGCAGGGGCCGCTGCTCGTCCGTCTGCCATAGCGCGCTGCCTTCGAGCAGCGACAGGATGCGTCGGGCCACCTGCTGTTGGGCGGGATAGGGGCGCTGGCCCTGGGTGGCGGGCAGCAGGGGCGCGATATTGCCGTTCAGACCTTCGAGCGACAGGGCCGCCACCTCGTCGGCGCGGTCCAGCACCCGGCTGGCGTCGTGCGCGGCCAGGATGGCCAGGGCCGCGCCATAGGCGTTGGAGCTCAGCAGGGACAGGGAGTCCTTGGCATAAGGCTGTACTGGTGCCAGGCCCGCCTGGCGCATGGCCTCGGCCGCCGGCAGGAGCTTGCCGCCGGTCTCCACCATGCCTTCGCCCATCATGGCCAGCCCGATCTGCGGCAGGATGGTGATGTCGGCCTGGCCAACCGAGCCCTGGCCCAGCACCACAGGGGTCAAGCCCTTGTTGAGAAAATCGGCGTATTGGCGAACCAGGGGCGGGCTCATGCCGGTGCCGCCGGCCAGCGCGGTGTTCAGCCGTATCAGCATGGCGGCGCGCACCGTGTCCGCCGCCGCCGGTTCGCCGTAGGCCACGGTGTGCGACAGCAACATGCGGTGGTTGAAGGCGGCGGACAAGGCCCGGGCCTCGTCCGACAGCGTGTCGCCGGAGAAGATGGTCTGGTCCTTGTTCTGGCCCACACCGCGATTCAGGCCGTACACGGGCTGTCCCAGGCGACCGTATTCCAGCAGCAGATCGTGCGAGCGGGCCACGCGCTGCCACGCGGCCTCGGTGGCCGCCACGGGCCGGCCGCCGCGCGCCACGGCGACCACATCCGCGGCGGTGAGCGACCGCCCGTCCAGCGTCAGGGGCGCTTGCCGGGCCGCGGCGCGCGTGTCGGCGGCGGCCGGCGCGGCGGGGGTGGCGGACCAGGCTGGGGCGGTTTGCAACGCCGCCGTCAGGGCCAGGGCCAGCAGCAGCGGAGCCGCGAACCTGGGTGAAAAACTTCTCGAAACGCAAACTTCAACAACTGGAAGATAACGCATCACTACTCCTCGAGCGGAGGAAAGGGGGAGAGAAGAGGTACAGCGTGAGAGGGGGCGGATCCGGGCCGACTGCTGGCGCGTACTTGAGGGCGGGGGGGTGTTGCCCAGGTGCGGTGCGGCGGGTGGCGCTGATGGCGCGTTCCGGTGGTGCGGGTATCGGCTGGATTCATTTAACTCGTATATACAAGTACAGTCAAGATGGCACTCTAAAATGCTGCGCTCAAGTCCATGGCTGGCCATGCGCTCCCTGCAAGGGCTCGCCGCCCGCAGCTGGCCGCCCGCAGCTGGCCGCCCGCAGCTCGCCTCCGGCTGTCAGAGCGGCGTTTGCAGCCTGGATTCTTAATAAGTTCTTAACCCGCGGCTGGCATGCTGCGGCATCGTTGATGTTCCTGGAGATTTCTTGCGTGTCCTGCTAGTTGAAGACGACGCCATGTTGGGCGACGCCGTGCACACCAGCCTGGCGCAGTCTGGCGCCGACGTGCAATGGGTGCGCGACGTCGCGCAGGCGCGGCTGGCCCTGGTGGAGCACGGCTTTCATGCCGTGCTGCTGGACCTGGGCCTGCCTGACGGCAGCGGGCTGGCGGTGCTGAAGCACCTGCGCGCGCGCTACGACGCCACGCCGGTTCTGATCCTGACCGCGCGCGACCGGTTGAGCGAACGGATACAGGGCCTGGATGCCGGCGCCGACGACTACATCGTCAAGCCATTCCAGCTGGACGAGCTGCTGGCCCGGCTGCGCGCCGTGGTCCGGCGCAGCAGCAACGCCGTGGTGTCGGCGCTGCGCTGCCGCGACGTGGTGCTGGAGCCGGCCAAGAGGGCGGTGACGCGCGACGGCGTCGAGGTCAGCCTCAGCGCGCATGAATACCGCACGCTGCTGGCGCTCATGGAACGCATCGGCCACACCGTCAGCCGCGAACAGCTGGAGGCTGCCGTCTATGGCGACAGCGGCGCGATCGAAAGCAATACGGTGGCGGTCTATATCCATCAGTTGCGCCGCAAGCTGGGCGACAAGCTGATCCTCACCGTCCATGGACTGGGCTACCGCATCGAGGCGGCCGAATGAAGACGCTGCGCAAGCAACTGACGCTGACGCTGCTGTTGACGATGACCCTGTCCTGGATCGCGGTGTTTGCCTTCCAGCAGTACGAAACCACGCGCTCGCAGACTGGCGCGCGCGATCGGTGGCTGCATGACGCGGCCAGCCAGATGCTGGCGTCGCTGCCGGTCAGCCTGTTGGGCAATGAGGCGCCGTCCGAGCGTTTCGCCCCGCCCGCGTCCAGCCGTGTCGACGGCGACAAGATACGCTTCCACCTGTGGTCGCTGGCCGACCGCCGGCTGCTGCTACGCTCGCCCGAGTCCCCCGAACACCCCCTGAGCGGCGGCTTCCAGGATGGTTATGCCGACGTGTCCGCCGACGGCATGGATTGGCGCGTGTACGCGGTCTCCGACGCACAGGGACGGGTGCAGGTGCAGGTGGCGCGGCCGCAGAGCGAATTGCGCGCCCAGTCGCTGTACAGCCTGAAGCGCGGGCTGGTCATCGTGTCCGTCCTGTTCGTGCTGCTGGCCGTGGTGAGCTGGCGGGTGGTCGGCCGCGCGTTCCGCAAGGTGGACCGCGCCGGCCTGGCCATCGCGCGGCGCGGGCCGTTCGACCTGGCCCCGCTGCCCATGGCCGGCATGCCAGGCGAACTGCGTCCCTTCATCCGCTCGATCAACCAGTTGCTGTTGCGGGTCAAGGGCGGCATGGACCGCGAGCGCCGCTTTCTTGAGGATGCCGCGCACGAGCTGCGCACCCCGTTGGCCGCGCTGAGCGCGCACGCGGAACTGGTGGCCCGCAGCGCCGGTTCCGCCGATGCCCCGGCTGCCATCGAGAAACTGCGCCTGGTCGCGCAGCGCACCTCGCGCTTGTCGGAACAATTGCTGGACCAGGCTCGCATGGATGCGCTCAGCGCCAGCGCGGACGAGCCCGAACTGGTCCAACTGGATGCGCTGGTCGCCATGCTGGTGCGCGACTGGGAAACGGACGCGACCCGCAAGCAGCTGCGCATCCAGCTGGACGTGCAGGCCTGCGTGGTGCGCGGGCGGCTGGACGCCCTGGGCGTGCTGGTCCGCAACCTGCTGGACAATGCCGTGCGCTATACGCAGAGCGGCGGCCAGATCGTGGTGTCCTGCGGGCCGTCGCCGCAGGGCGGGGCCTGCCTGCGCGTGGCCGACGATGGCCCGGGCATCGCGCCGCAGGAACGGGCGCGCGTGTTCGACCGTTTCTATCGCGCCCCGGGCAGCGCCGCGGGCGGCAGCGGCATCGGCCTGTCGCTGGTGGCGCAGATTGCGCAGCAGCATGGCGCCGAGGTCCAGCTGGGCGAGGGCCTGCGCGGCGCGGGCGTGGCGCTGACGGTGACGTTCCCGCCTTCAGCCGGAGGGCCGTCGGCGATGCACGCGCCTGGCGGCTGAATCTGGCAGGCTGGGGAGTAGGGCGTCGCATAGCCTGTCTCCCCAACTACGCCGCGAACCCGGCAGATGGTAGATTAGTTCCCGGTGTGCGGATCGCGGGAGCGGCGGCAGTGGCGGGATTTCCATGGATTTTCTGATCACCTCGGCGGCGCGCGCCCTGGCCGCCGGCAATCCGCTGGGCGCCTTGAACCTTGTGGCCCTGCGCGACGACGCGCCCGCGCTGGCCTTGCGCGGCATCGCCCTGGCGCAACTGGGCGAGTTCCGGCGCGCCCGGACCCTGCTGCGTAGTGCGGCGCGGAACTTCGATCCCAAGAACGTGCTGGCCCGCGCCCGCTGCGTCGTGGCCGAGGCCGAGATCGCCCTGGTGTCGCGCGACCTGGCCTGGCCGGAAAAGGCGCTGGAGGCCGCGCGCGCCGCGCTGGACGCCCACGGCGACCCGGCCAACGCCGCGCATGCGCGGCATCTGCAGGCGCGCCGCGAGCTGTTGCTAGGCCGGCTCGATCGCGCCGAGGATGCGCTGGCCTTGCTGGACCCTGCCGCCCTGGCACCGGCGTCCCGCGCCATCCACGAACTGATCGCCGCCGGCGTTGCCTTGCGGCGGCTGCGCACGGGGCCGGCGCGCGCCGCGCTGACCCAGGCGGAACTGGCCGCCCGCGTCGCGGGCATCCCCGCGCTGATGGCCGAGGTCGAACACGCGACCCTGCTCCTGAATACACCCGCGGCGCGCCTGATCGGGCAGGGCGTCCAGCGGCCCATCTTGCTGGATGAGGTGGAGGCGCTGCTGGCCTCCGACGCGCTGGTCGTGGACGGCTGCCGCCACGCGGTACGCAGCGAGGGCCGGGCAATCCCCCTGGCCAGCCGCCCGGTGTTGTTCACGCTTGCCCGCGTCCTGGCCGAAGCCTGGCCGCAGCCGGCGCCCAGGGAAACGCTCATCGAGCAGGCGTTCCGTACCGCCTACTTCGACGAGACGCACCGCGCGCGCCTGCGCGTCGAGATCGGGCGCCTGCGTGCGGCCCTGGACGGCGTGGCCGGCATCAGCGCCGCGCGCGGCGGCTTTGTCCTGAAGCCGCAAGAGGGCAGAGGGGTCGCGCTGTTGGCACGGCCCGCGGGCGACGGCGACAGGGACCAGGGGGCCGTGCTCGCCTGTCTGGCCGATGGCGAAGCCTGGTCCAGTTCCGCCCTGGCGCTGGCGCTGGGCGCCAGCCAGCGCACGGTGCAGCGCACGCTGGACGCGCTGGCGGTGGCCGGCAAGGCGCAGGCTTGCGGCCAGGGCCGGGCGCGCCGCTGGATGACGCCGCCGGTGCCGGGATTCACGACAACCTTGTTACTCCCGGCCGCGCTGGCTGCCGACTAGCATGAATGCTCGAACTCCAGTTCAAGGACATCGACATGAAACGTACGCAAGCCCAGATCATCCGTGAGTACGGCCCCTTTCCCGGCGTGCAGGCGGTACACGGCGTCACCTATGACGGCCAGCAGGTGTGGTTCGCCACCGGCGAAAAACTGATCGCCATGGATCCCGACAGCGGCAGCACGCAAGCCTCCATCGACCTGGTCGCCAACGCGGGCACGGCCTTTGATGGCAAGCATCTCTATCAGATCTCCGACGGCACCATCGTCAAGTTGGAGCCGGAGAGCGGCCGGGTGCTGACCCGCATCCCGGCGCCGGGCGGCGGCGCCTCGGGCATGGCCTGGGCCGAGGGCAGCCTGTGGGTTGCCGAGTACCGCCAGCGCAAGATCTATCAGGTGGATCCCGACACGGGCCGGGTGCTGCGCACCATCGAATCCAACCGCTACGTCACCGGCGTGACCTGGGTCGACGGGCAGCTCTGGCACGGCACTTGGGAGGATGGCGCCAGCGACCTGCGGCAGCTGGACGAGCGGACCGGCGAAGTGCTGCAAAGCGTGGAAATGCCGGCCGGCACCGGCGTATCCGGATTGGAGTCGGATGGCGCCGGCTGCTTTTTCTGCGGCGGCGGCGAAAGCGGCAAGCTGAGAGCGGTGCGCCGTCCGCCAGCCGAGTCCGACGACGCCGCGCTCACCAACGGATGATGTAGGGCCTGTCTCCCAGTTCCCACACGCCGTTTTTCCGTTCCAGCATGATGTACTCGGTTTGCCATTCGTCCGGCTGGTCCTCCGGCGCAAAGCCGGATAGGTACGGACGGAAGGCGCGATCCGCCGCCCAGTCCGCGGTGCTGCGGTCCAGCCGCCATTCGAACTTCACCGCCGAGACCAGGTTGGGGTTGTCGTCGAATGGATTCTTCAGCGGCTTGGTATGGGTGAGGATCTTGCCGATCTGAAGGCCGGGGGCGCAGAACTTCGCGGTATAGACCAGCTTGGAACTGAGGCGGGCCTCGCCGTCCGTGTAGTAGGGCCGGCCTTTATCCGTCAGCTCCATGCGGCTGCTCGCGTCCTCGGGATCTTCGTCCGCTTGCGGTGGCCCGCCGTCGCCGTTGGCGCTGACGCGCTTGACCGTGACCAGCTGATGCTTGATCAACCCCTGCACGATCCTGTCCTGGCTTTCCAGGAACGCGGTGTAGACATCGGTGGGCAAGGGCCGCACGCCCACGACGTTGACGCAGGCGCCGACCGGCGCATATGCCGGTTGCCCCGTGGCCTCGACCAGGATCTTGCGCATCTTGCCTTCGGTCAGGCCGGGACCCAGGGGTGATTGCCACCATGCATAAAAACCCGCGGCGCCAGCGATGACCAGGCCCAGGACCCAGGCCTTGCGTGGAATCCGGCGGCGATTGGCGGCGCGCTGCTTCTGGTTCATTCCTTTCCTTGGCGATTGGGGTCCAGCGATGGTACCGCGTGGCTTGTCCATCATCCAAAAGACGTAATCCGTGCCTCTAGGGTAATTCCTGACACAAAGCTGATTGTCAGCGATTAGTCAGAAAGGTTTAATCAGCACACGCTTTGCGTATCGTCCGCAACCGCGCCCGCGGGATCCCGCAGCAGGCTTCACCATCCCGCGCCCACGCAGGAGTAGTAACTACAAGCTGGTCCATGTAGTCCTAATTCAGGAGACAACAAGCCATGCAACACGTTACAAAGCCCCGCCGCAAGTTCATCTCCGGCGCCGCCGTCGCCGGGGCCGCCGCGCTCGGATTTCCGGCCGTCGCCCGCTCGCAGAATGCGCCGGTTTCCCTGCGGTTCCAGAGCACCTGGCCCGCCAACGACATCTTCCACGAGTTCGCGCGCGACTATGCGCAGAAGGTCAACGACATGGCCGGCGGCCAGTTGAAGATCGAGATCCTGCCGGCCGGCGCCGTGGTTAAGGCCTTCGATCTGCTGGACGCGGTGTCCGCGGGCACGCTGGACGGCGGGCATGGCGTGGTGGCCTACTGGTACGGCAAGAACACGGCGGTGGCCCTGTGGGGCTCGGGTCCGTCCTTCGGCATGGACGCCAACATGCTGCTCGCCTGGCATGAATACGGCGGGGGCAAGGAACTGCTGGTCGAGATCCAGAAGGCCATGGGCGTGAACGTGGTGTCGTTGATGTACGGTCCCATGCCGACTCAACCTTTCGGATGGTTCAAAAGGCCCATCACAAAGATGGAGGAGGTCAAGGGCCTCAAGTTCCGCACCGTGGGCCTGGCCATCGACATGTACACCGCCATGGGCGCGGCCGTGAACGCGCTACCGGGCGGGGAAATCGTGCCGGCGCTGGACCGCGGCCTGCTGGACGGGGCGGAATTCAACAACGCGTCCTCGGACCTGGCGCTGGGCTTCCAGGACGTCTCCAAGATCTGCATGCTGCAGAGCTTCCACCAGAGCGCGGAGCAGTTCGAAATCCTGTTCAACAAGGCCAAGTACGACGCGCTGCCCGACAACCTGAAGCACATCCTGCGCAATGCCGCGCAGGCGGCCAGTGCGGACATGTCCTGGAAGGCGGCGAACCGCTATTCGCAGGACTACGGCAAGCTGCAGAAGGACCACAACGTCAAGTTCTACAAGACGCCCGACGCCATCCTGCAGCAGCAGCTGAAGATCTGGGACGAGATGATCGCCAAGCGCTCGGCCGAAAACCCCTTGTTCAAGAAGGTGCTGGAGTCGCAGCGCGCCTTCGCCGAGCGGGTGGGGCGCTGGCACGGGGATACCTCGGTCAACTTCCGCATGGCCTACAACCACTACTTCTCGCGTACGACCAAACCCGCCTGAAGGACCGGTACCTGTATCCCGCGCCGCGCGCCGTTCATCGGCGCGCGGCGGGACGCCATGCGTCTTGACCTGGAAGTGAGATGATCCGAATCATACGTTTCATAGACCGCATCTCCACTTTTGTCGGGCAGGCTTTTGCCTGGTTGATCGTCGTTCTCACCCTGCATGTCTGTTGGGAGGTGGCCGCGCGCTACCTGTGGAACCAGCCCAGCGCCTGGGCGTTCGACATGCAGATGATGTACTACGGCATCCTGTTCATGATGGCGGGGGCCTATACCCTGGCCAAGAACGGGCATGTGCGTGGCGACATCCTGTACGGCTTCCTGCCGCCGCGCGTGCAAGCGGCGCTGGACCTGATCCTGTACATCGTGTTCTTCTTCCCCGGCGTGATCGCGCTGGTGTGGGCCGGGTGGTATTACGCCGGCTATTCCATCGCCATCCGCGAGCATTCGTCGCTCATGGCCAACGGGCCGCCCATCTATCCCTTCAAGGCGTTTATTCCCATAGCGGGCGCGGTGCTGCTGGTGCAAGGCGTGGCGGAAGTGCTGCGCTGCGTGCTCTGCCTGCGGCGCGGCGCCTGGCCCTCGCGCGCGGAAGACGTCGAGGAAGTCGACGTCGACAAGCTCAAGCAGATGGTGCATGTCAAGGACGAGGACATCGCCAAGCTGGACCGCTACGTCACCTCCGGGGAGCCGCGCTCATGAAGATCCATAAAGCGCTGTGGTTCGGCCTGTCGTGCATCGGGCTGGTGTTGCTGATGATTGCGTTCCTGACACCCTGGGACCATCTCACCACCGGGCACATAGGCCTGCTGATGCTGGCCCTGATCGTGGTGGCCATCATGCTGGGCTTTCCCACGGCGTTCACGCTGATGGGCATGGGGGTGTTGTTCACGTTCCTGGCGTACTACATGCAGAGCGCGGACGCCGGCCGCTCGGTCGGACAGACGCTGGACCTGATGGTGCAGCGGACCTACGCCACGATGACCAACGACTCGCTGATTTCGATCCCGCTGTTCGTGTTCATGGGCTATCTGGTCGAACGCGCGAACCTGATCGAGAAGCTGTTCCGTTCGATGCATCTGGCGCTGGCGCGCCTGCCGGGCGCGCTGGCGGTCGCCACGCTGGCGACCTGCGCGATCTTCGCCACTGCCACGGGCATCGTCGGAGCGGTAGTCACCCTGATGGGCCTGCTGGCCATGCCTGCCATGCTGAAGGCCGGCTACAGCGTGCGCCTGACCGCCGGTTCCATCACGGCGGGCGGCTGCCTGGGCATTCTGTTGCCGCCTTCCGTGATGCTGATCGTGTACGGCGCGACCACTGGCGTGTCGGTGGTGCAGCTATACGCCGGAGCGCTGTTCCCCGGCATCATGCTGGCGGTGCTGTACATGATCTACGTGATCATCGTGGCCAAGCTGCGCCCCGACATGGCGCCGCCGCTGCCCAAGGAAGAGCGCGGCGTGCCGCTGTCCCGGGAATCCGCGGCGCTGGCGTCGGGCGGCTATACGCGCGCCTTGTCCGGCATGCTGGCGGCCTTGTTCAAAGGGCGCCGCAACCAGGACGTGCCATTCGGCTTCCTGATGCGCAACATGGCGCTGGCGTTGGCGCCGCTGGCGGTCACGGTGTTGCTGGTGGCGGTGGTCTATCAGGCGACGACGCGCCCGGAGGTCGTGTACGAGATTCCCGCCGAGCTGCAGCTGGGATCGGGGGGCTTCGATTCGGAATTGAGCGAGCCGTCCGCCGATGGTCTGGCAGAGCCGCCGTCCAACGAATTGGCCGAGCCTCCCACCAGCGAGCCGGCGGCCGCCACCGGCCTGGCCGAACCGCCAGGCACGCCGGCCGCCGCGTCCGCGCCCGCCTCGCAGTCAGCCGCCTCGCAGTCGGCCGCCGCGCAGGCGCCGGCCGCCGCAGGCGAGGGCATCGCCGCGCCCAAGGGGTTCTGGATCTTCGCGGCCATCTGCGCGGCAATCCTGGCGCTGTTCTATGCGATGCTGACCTGGGCGCGCATGGAAATCTTCAAGATGCTGATGGCCTCGTTCTTCCCGCTGGCCGTGATGATTGCGGCGGTGCTGGGCTCCATCGCCTTCGGCCTGGCCACGCCTAGCGAGGCTGCCGCCATGGGCGCCATGGGCGGCGCGCTGCTGGCGCTGGCGTACCGGCGGCTGAACCTGCCGGTGCTGCGCGAATCTGTATTCCTGACCGCCAAGACCAGCGCCATGGTGTGCTGGCTGTTCGTGGGCTCGTCGATCTTCTCGGCGGCTTTTGCGCTGCTGGGCGGACAGCGCATCATCGAAGAGTGGGTGCTGTCGTTGGGGCTGTCGCAGCTGCAATTCCTGCTGCTGGCGCAGGTCATCATCTTCCTGCTGGGCTGGCCGCTGGAATGGACCGAGATCATCGTGATCTTCATGCCCATCTTCGTGCCACTGCTCAACACCTTCGGCATCGACCCGTTGTTCTTCGGCCTGCTGGTGGCGCTGAACCTGCAGACGGCCTTCCTGTCGCCGCCGGTGGCGATGTCGGCGTTCTACCTGAAGGGCGTGTCGCCGCCGCACGTGACGCTGAACCAGATCTTCCTGGGCATGATGCCGTTCATGGGCATCCAGGTGGTGGCGATCTTCCTGCTGTACGTGTTTCCGGGCATCGGCATGTGGTTGCCGACGGTGTTGTACCGCTGAAGACCCTGGGCGGAGGCGGCTGAGACGCCGCCTCCAAGCCGCCGTGGCTCAGGCCGCCGGCGGAACGTCGCGCCTGCCCAGGCCCGCCGAGTAGCGGATGAGATAGCCATCGGGATCCTGCACCAGGAACTGGTGCACGCCGACCTCGGTCATACCGGCGCGGTACCACTTTTCCTCGGGTTCCATGTACAGCGGCCAGCCGGCGCCGCGCAAGGCGTCGACTATCGGCGTGATCGAAGGCACCTCGATCTGCAGATTGATCCCGCGTCCCAGCGGCGCTTCCAGCGGGCCGGTGATCCAGTTCCTGCCGTGGCCGTATTCCTCCAGCATGACCTGCGAACCACTCTTGTCCAGATAGGCGAAATGGTCTTCCGGGCGGTCGTAGGCTATCGAGAACCCGCAGAGCCCGCACCAGAAATGCAGACTCTTGTGGATGTCGGACACGAGCAGCTCGGGCACGACACGGGCGGCGGAGAATTCGGACGCGGGAAGCACGGGGTAGTTCATGGCGGATTTCTGCATGAATGGCGCATGGGGAGATCAGGGCCGCAATGATAGGTCGGATTCGGCGGCAGGACGCGGCAGTGCATAGACGATGGTGTCGCGGTCGTAGTGGCGTTCGCGCGTGCGGAACGTAAAACCCAGTTTCTCCAGGACGCGAACGGAGGCTTGGTTGTCGGGCCAGACCACCGCGACGAGTTCGGCCACTTCAAGCTCGCGCCAGGCGTATTCGCACAACTGCTTCGCTGCCTGGCTGGCGTACCCCCGTCCCCAAGCCGCGCGTTGCAGCCGATAGGCAAGCTGGATGCTGTCCGTGCCTGCCAGAGGGACCAGGCTCACCCAGCCCACTGCGGTGCCATCGATCGCGACCGCCCAATGGCCCAGTCGGGTCAGCGGTTCACGCAGCCATGCCAGCAGTTCTTGCCGCCGCGCCTCGTCTGCCGGCTTGACGCCAGTGCTGTAGCGCATGACCTCGGGATCGGACTCCATGGCCAGCAGCATGGGGAGGTCATCTTCCTGCATGCGGCGCAGGGTCACGCGGGAGGGTAGGGGCATGGATTCAGTCGTCGACTGCTGAGATAGCCAGGATGATAGCGGTTCGAACCGGTCGGGCCACCTTGCGGATAAATGGTTAGGCGCCTTATTATATTGGCGTCGAGAATCACAGGATCAGATTCCTCATGCAAGACCCGCAACACATGCTGGAACCCAAGCACCGCGCGCTGCTTGAAGTCGCGGCCAGGCGTGGACTGCCGTCGGCGGACGGGATAGGCCTTTGCTTTCAGCTGCTGTCGCTGGCCAACGCCATCGACCGGGATTGCGCCGCCCGGCTGGCGCCGCGCCAATTGTCGGAAGGGAAGTTCGTGCTGCTGTTCCTGCTGCACGAGCAGGCGGACGGCATGTCGCCGCACGAGCTGGCCGATGGCGCCGGTGTCACGCGGGCCACGGTCACGGGCCTGCTGGACGGCCTGGAGCGCGACGGATTCGTCCTGCGGCGCGCCGGCAAGGAGGACCGGCGCAAGATCATCGTGAAGCTCAGCGCCAAGGGGCGGGCCGAGGCCGGGCAGTTGTTCAAGACGCATACGGACTGGATAGGCTCCTTGTTCGCGGGCTTGAGCCTTGCGGACCGGGCGAGCCTGCGCGCGCTGCTGGGTAAGATCTGGCAGGGAACCGACGCGGGCCGGTCCGCGGGACAGGAGGCCATGCAATGAATAAGAAGACTCCCGCCGCGCCGACGGGCCGGGGCGTGAAGGACATCAGCGCCGAGCGCCTGTCGCAGTTGAACGCGGGCGAACCGGCCGGCAACCTGACCGAATGCCTGGCCGTGGACTTTGCCGAACTGATGCAGGCGGCCGCCCCGCAGGTGGGCGCCGAGGCCATCGCCGCGCTGCGCGCCCAGGCCGGGATGGGGATCTCCAAGCGCATGGCCGCGGCAGCGCATCACTTGCAGGAAGGCCTGGGCAAGGACGCCTTCAAACCGTTGCGCAACCACCGCTCGGATACCGTCCGGGGCTGGGCCTGCTTCATGGTCGGGATGATGCCGGATCTGACCCTGAAGCAGCGGCTGGCGTTGATCCGGCCGCTGGCCGACGATGCGCATTTCGGCGTGCGGGAATGGGCCTGGCTGGCGCTGCGCCCGCAGTTGGCGGCTGAACTGGACACGGCACTGGAACTGCTGCAGCCTTGGACGGCGGATGCCTCCGAACGCGTGCGCCGTTACGCCAGCGAGTCGCTGCGGCCGCGCGGGGTCTGGTGCGCGCACATTGCGGCCTTGAAGGCCGATCCCGGCAGGGCGCTGCCCCTGCTGGAGCCGCTGCGGGCCGACCCGGCCGTCTACGTGCAGGACTCGGTCGCAAACTGGCTGAACGACGCCAGCAAGGACCAGCCGGATTGGGTACGCGAGGTCTGCGCGCGCTGGTCCAAAGGCAAGCCGGCCGAGGCGACGCAACGCATCTGCAAGCGCGCGCTGCGTTCCATCGGAGCCTAGCCGCAGGTATCGGCAGATAAGTCCGCGCCAACCCGGCCGGCCAGGGCCTACAACTGGCTCATGCCCCCATCCGCAATGATCTCGGTGCCGACGATGAAGGCGGACTCGGGCGAGGCCAGGTGCAGCACGGTCGAGGCGATTTCCTGCGGCGTGCCAAAGCGGCCCAGCGGCACCTGGGCGCGGATGCTGGCGGCGGTCTTTTCCAGCGCAGCGGCGTCCAGGCCCAGTTTGTCGTAGATCGGCGTGGCGACGGGGCCGGGGCTGATGACGTTGACGCGTATGCCGCGTGGCAGCAGTTCCGCCGACAGGGTCTTGGCCAGAGAGATCAGCGCGGCCTTGCTGGCGGCGTAGATGGAGGACGCCGGCATGCCGATGCGCGCGTTGATCGAGCCGTTGAGCACGATGGAGGCGCCGGGGTTGAGCAGCGGGTCCAGCGCCTGCAATTGAAAGAAGGCGCCCTTGACGTTGGTCGAGAACGTCTGGTCCCAGAGCGCTTCGGTGGCTTCGGCCAGGGGCGCGAAACGCGCCACGCCGGCGTTGATGAACACGGCGTCCAGGCGGATGCCGGCTTGGCGCAGTTCGGTCGCCAGGGCGGCGGGGGCGCCGGGCGCGCCGGCGTCGTTGCGCAGCGCCAGCGCATGGGAACCCAGGCTGGCGCGCACCTGCTTCAGCACCGCGGCATCGCGGCCGGTGACGACCACGCGGGCGCCTTCGGCGGCGAACGCCTGGGCGGCGGCGAGGCCGATGCCGCTGGTGCCGCCGGTGATCAGGACGGTCTTCTGTTCGAAACGGTTCATGGTGGGCTCCTTGGAAGCCGGGGAGTGTCCTGCGCGCATGCCGCTGGCAGGATTGCCGCATTCCACGATAGATCAATCAAGGGCCCGGCGGGCGATTCGTTATAGTCATTGCTGACCGCGATCAATCTGCGGCAATGCGGCAAAGTCCGCGCACAACAGTCCAAGGGACGGGCATGGAAGAGACGACACTGAACTGGGCATCGCTGGTCGATGAACTGAACAAATTGCTGCGCCTGAAGACCACGGTCATCGGCATGAAGCTCTACGAACGTGAAGAAGATATGGCGGCGGTAAAGGGCTTGCGGCGGCCGCAGGCCACGCACACCACCGACCAGATCGTCGGAATGGCCGCCCGGCTTGGCTGGACCGTAGGCATCACGGGTGACGACCTGGTCGGCGCCCAATGCCGCGCCGTGATCGGCCTGGGGCCGCAGGACCAAGCCTGGAAGCGCGGCGAGGATTACGTGGGCGTTTGGCACGCCACCCAGGAAGACGCCCAGGCGCGGCAGGAGGCATTGTCCTGTGTGCCGGCGGGCAAATATCGCGGGCTGGTGGTGTCGCCGCTGGCCTCGGGCCGGCTGGACCCGCCGGACATCTGCCTGATCTACGCCACGCCGGGACAGATGATCATCCTGATCAATGGCCTGCAATGGAAGCACTACCGGCGCTTCGACTGGAGCGTGGTGGGCGAGACGGCCTGTGCGGACTCCTGGGGCCGCGCGCTGGCCACCGGCGAACCCAGCCTGTCCTTGCCCTGTTACGCGGAACGCCGCTACGGCGGCGTGCCCGACGAGGAAATGCTGATGGCCTTGCCGCCGCGCTACCTGCCCATCGCCATCGAGGGCATGAAAGCCTTGTCGGCCAATGGCCTGCGCTATCCGATTCCGCCCTACGGCATCCAGAACGACGTGCGCGCCGGCATGGGCGTGAGCTATGCGCGCGCGCCAGCGTCGTCCAAGCCCTGATGGACGGCTGCGCGCAAGGCGCCCGCCAGCACGCGGGCGGCCGGTCCCAGGGGCTGGTCGATGCGGTGCGCCAGATAGGTTTCGCTGGCGACTTGGCTGCCGCGGCCCAGGCTGTCGGTCGGCAGCCGCAACAGCCGGCCTTCGGCCAGGTCGCGCTGCACCTGCCAGTAGGGCAGCCGGCCCCAGCCCACGCCCGCCAGGATCAGGGCGTGCTTGGTGTCCTGGCCGCTGACGCGGCAGGTCTGCGGCGACAGCACCGCGAAGTCCCGGCCCTGTGTCAGCGAGGAGGGGTCCATTTGCACGATCTGCACATGATCGGCGAGTTCCGCCGGACCCAGCGGGATGTCGGCGGCGACGCGCTGCGCCAACGCATGTCCGGCGCCGACCACCGCCACCATCTGCACGGACGACAGCGCCTGCATCACGATGCGCGGGTTGCGGAAATGGTCGCCGGCGACGATGGCCAGCGTGTGGCTGCGTGTCAGCAGGGCTTCCACCGGGCCGCCCAAGGGCAGTACGGATACGCGGACGGCGACGGACGGGTAGGCCGCGCGCAGGGCGTTCAGGGCAGCGCCCACCTCGGCGATCGGAAACAACGTGTCCACCGCCAGCGACAGTTCCAGCTCGACGCCTTCGCCCAGGCCTTGGGCGCGGGCGCGCATGGCGTCCACGCGCAGCAGGATGTCGCGGGCGTTGGCCAGCAGCGCCGCCCCTTCTGGCGTCATCACGGGCCGATGGCCGCTGCGGTCGAACAGCGTCACGCCCAGCTGCGCTTCCATATTGGCGATGGCGTGGCTGACGGCCGACTGCACCCGCGACAGGCGGCGCGCGGCCGCGCGGAAACTGCCGGCGTCGGCCACGGCGGCGAACACGCGCAACTGGTCCAGGGTCAGGGCGTCTATCATCTGGCCGGCTGATCTATTAAATCGATCAAATACATCAAAAGATTATCACTTACCGGGATCGGTTTGCGCTGGCATCCTGGCTGGGTTGAAGCAAGGGGAGACTGGAATGGGCAAGGAAGGAACGCGCTGGTCGGCGGTGCTGGCCATCGTGGGGGCGGGCGTGGTGGCGGCGCTGCAAGTGGGCAAGGTCATCATCGCCGCGCCCTTGCTGCGCAAGGACATGGGGCTGGACCTGGCCTCCATCGGGGCGCTGGCCGCGGTGTTTTCTATCCTGGGGCTGGTCGGCGGGATCGCGGCCGGGGGCGTCATCAACCGCTACGGCGCGCGGCGCATGCTGCTGGCGGGCCTGGTGGCCACCGCAGCGGGTTCGGTGATGGGCGCGATGGCGACGGTCTACAGTGTCCTGCTGGCCTCGCGGGTGGTCGAGGGGCTGGGCTTTCTGATGATTACCGTGGCGGGACCTGCCGCCCTGCAGCGCATGGTGTCGGCGTCCACCCGCGACTTCGCTTTCGCGCTGTGGAGCTGCTACATGCCGGCCGGCATGGCGATTGCGATGCTGGCCTCGCAGGCCTTCAGCGGCTGGCAGGCCTATTGGTGGTGCGCGGGTGCCGCGGTGCTGGTGGCGCTGGTTTGCGTGGCGGCGCTGGCGCCGGCCACGCCGGGCGGTGCCAGCCTGTCCTGGCGGGGCTTGCGGCAGGACACGGTGGATACGATGGGCGCGCCGGGTCCGCGCTTGCTGGCGCTGTCGTTCACGCTCTACAGCCTGATGTTCTTCGCGCTGTTCACCTTTCTGCCCGTATTGCTGACCGAACAACTGGGCCTGCCGCTGGCGACCGCCGGCCTGTACAGCGCCATTGCCAGCGCCGCCAACGTGGTCGGCAACCTGGGCGCGGGCGTGCTGCTGGCGCGCGGCTGGCGGCGTTCGACGCTGATCGCTTGCGCCAGCCTGATCATGGGCGCGGTGGCGCTTTTGATTTTCCGTTCAGTGCTGCCGGCCATGCCGACCTTTCTGTTGTGCGTGCTGTTCTCGGCGGTGGGCGGGCTGATACCGGCCACCTTGCTGGGCACGGCGCCGTTGCTGGCGCCACGACCGGCGTTGACGCCGGCGTCGGTCGGGCTGGTGATGCAGGGTAGCGGCCTGGGCCAGGTGATCGGTCCGCTGGCGGTGGGCGGCGCGATCGACCGCTACGGCTGGTCGGTGGCTTCGCTCATCGTGGCCGCGGCCGGGCTGGGCGGCGTCTTCCTGGCATGGCGCCTGCGGCACTTGAAAGGTCCCGGGCTGTAGACGTCGCGCGGTTGTCGCTAGCACCGGTCTGGGCCGATGTCCGCTGGGGCGCGGCCCTACGCAGCCACGGGCAGGGGCTCGGGCTTGATCCGCACGGCGCGCAGCACGCCCACCATCAGGCAGGCGATGCCGATCAGCGTCAACGGCTGGGGCATCTGCCCGCGCAGGATGTAGGCATAGGCCAGCGCCGCCAGCGTTTCGAACACGATCAACTGTCCGGCCAGCGCGGTGGGCAGGCGCTGGCTGGCTTCGTTCCAGCACAAGGTGCCCAGCCAGGACGCGAACAGGCCGATGATGGCCATCAAGGCCAGGAAGACTTCGGGCCGGGGGCCGGCCGGCATCGGAAAGTCGCTGCCAGTCGCCGCCATGCCGGCCCACAATATGAGGTAGCCCGCCAGCGCCAGCGGCAGCGTGGCCACGCCCTGGGCCGTGGCCCAGGTGCGGGGGCTGCGGTCGGGGTGGGCGCGCAGCCAGTCCGCGTTGCGCAGCGGATACCAGGTCCAGCAGGCCACCGCGCCCAGCGCCAGCAGCGCGCCGATGGCGTAACGCGACATGTCGGCGTCCGGCTCCTGGCGCAAGGCCTGCAGTTCGACCTGGTTGACGCAGGCAATGCCCAGCGCGATCAAGGCCAGTGCGGGCGCCAGCCGCTTCCATGGCAGCCGGCCATCGCGCCGGGCGTTGCGCAGGTTGGCGCTGATGGCGATGACGACGGGCAGGGTGCCGATGATCATGGTGGGCACGGGGCCGCCCGCGCGCTGGATGGCGCTGGCCAGGCACAGGTAATAGAGCAGGTTGCCGATGGCGGCGAGTTTCAGCGCTTCGATCCAGTCGGCGCGCTTCAATTGGCGCAGCCCGCGGCGGTCCAGCCAGGCCAGCGGCAGCGCGATCAGGCCGAACGCCAGATAGCGCGCCACGGATTGCAGCGCGGCGGGGTATTCCGGCAGCAGCAGGGGCCCCACGAACACCAGGCCCCACATCAGGCCGGCGGCCAGGGCGTAAAGGGTTCCAGCCCACATACGACGTCGCTCCAGGTCACGAATGGCGGCAGTCTAGCCAGCGCGCGGGCGGCGCGTCTTGTACCAGATTGCTGCACGCGACTCAGGCGCGGACTTGCTTCTGATAGCGCGAGGGCGTGACGCCGTAGCGGCGCAAAAAGGCGCGGGTCAGGTGGGCCTGGTCGGTCAGCCCCGCCGCCAGCGCCACCTGGGCCGGGGGCTCGCCCGCTGCCAGCCGGCGCTTGGCCTCGAACAGCCGCAGCGCCATCAGCATCTGCTGCGGCGTGGCGTGGTACTGCGCCTGGAAGCTGCGCAGGAAATGAAAGGGGCTGAGCCCGGCCACGGCCGCGAGTTCGTCCAGCGTCAGGCGGCGCGCCAGATGGGCGCGCAGGTAATCGATGACGGGTGCGAAGCGCGGCGAACCTTCATCGCGGGCCGCGTGCGGCACGCGCGCATGGCGGCGGAATTCGCCCAGCAGCGCGTACAGCGCGCTGTCGAAAGCCAATGGCTCGCGCGCCTGCCACAAGGTGTCCAGCAGCGTGGTGACGCGCTGCGCGCCGGCGGCGTCATGGCCGACGGCAGTATCGAACCACCAGCCGCTTTCGCCGGCCACGCGCGCCACCACGTCCGGGTCCAGATAGACCATGCGATAGCGCCAGCCGCCCTCGGTTTCGGCGCGGCCGGTATGCAATTCGTCGGGGTTCATCAGCACCACCGAGCCGGAGGGCGCCAAATGCTCCGCGCCACGGTAGCGGAAGCGTTCGACGCCGGCCTCGATCGCGCCCAATCCGTAGGCTTCGTGGGTGTGGGGCTCGAAGGCGTAGCGGATGATGTGGGCGCGGTACAGCTCCACGCCGGGCTGGTGCGCCGCCTGGCGGAACTCGGCCCGGTCGCCGGGATGCTCGAACGCCTGCGGCACGCCCGGCATGGCGGGCGCGGCAAGGTCGGACGGGGCATGGTCGGCGGGGCGCATGGAGGGATTTAAGCATGCCGGCCAGGGCCCCGGCGCCCGGACCGGCGCGTCTATGAATCGGCCATGTCGCGCGCCCGCGCCAGCAGCAGTTCCCGTTCGCGCGCGTTGCGTGTCATGCCGGCCGCGCGTTCGAACTCGGCTCGGGCTTCGGCCTTGCGTCCCAGCTTGGCCAACAGGTCCGCGCGCACGCTGGGCAGCCAGTGGTAATTGGCCAGCGCCGGCTCCCCGGCCAGATGGTCGGCCAGGTCCAGCCCGGCCTGGGGGCCAAACGCCATGCCCACGGCGACGGCGCGGTTCAGCTCCACCACCGGCGACGGCATGGCCTGCGCCAGCGCGTCGTACAGCGCCACGATGCGCGGCCAGTCGGTTTCCTCCGGCGTGCGCGCGCGGGCATGGCAGGCGGCCAGCTCGGCCTGCAGTGCGTAAGGGCCGCGCGGCGCGCCCAGGCTGTCCGACAGCGCCAGCGCGGCGAGTCCGCGCCGGATCAGCAGCGGATCCCAGCGGCCGCGATCCTGTTCCATCAGCAGCACGGGGCGGCCTTGCGCGTCGGTGCGCGCGTGCAGGCGCGAAGCCTGCAGCTCCATCAACGCCGTCAATCCGTGGACCTCGCTTTCACCGGGCGCGAGTTGGGCCAGGATACGGCCCAGGCGCAGCGCTTCGTCGCATAGCGCGGGACGGACCCAGTCATCGCCCGAGGTGGCCGAATAGCCCTCGTTGAAGATCAGGTAGATGACCTCCAGCACCGACGCCAGGCGCGGCGCCCGCTCTTCGGCCTTGGGAACTTCAAACGGCACGTTGGCCGCGGACAGGCTGCGTTTGGCGCGCACGATGCGCTGCGCGATGGTCGATTCCGAGGCCAGGAAGGCGCGCGCGATCTCGGCCGTGGTCAGGCCGCCCAGCAGGCGTAGGGTGAGCGCCACGCGCGCCTCGGTGGAAAGCAGCGGGTGGCAGGCGGTGAATACCAGCCGCAGCAGGTCGTCGCCGATGTCATCCTGGCGCGCGGCGTCCAGCGCGTCGACGAAGTCGGGCTCGACGTCGGCCTGCAAGGCCTCCAGTTCGTGCCCGATCTGCTCGTGCTTGCGCGTATGCAGCGCGTTCAGCCGCAGCCGGTCGCGCGCGCGGTTCTTGGCGGTAGTCATCAGCCACGCTCCCGGGTTGTCCGGCACGCCGGTTTCGGGCCAGCGTTCCAGGGCGGCGACCAAGGCATCCTGCGCCAGCTCTTCAGCCAGCCCGACGTCGCGCACCAGGCGCGCGACGCCGGCGATGACGCTGGCGGCCTCGATCCGCCAGACTGCCTCGATGGCGCGATGCACGGCCTCCTGCGTCATGCGTTGGGCACTTCGCCGGGAACCATGTACACCAGCTCCCAGACATGGCCGTCCAGATCCTCGAAGCCGTGGGCGTACATGAAACCGTGGTCCTGGGGCTGGCGCGGAGCGGTGCCGCCGCCGGCGAGGGCGCGCGCCACCTGTTCGTCCACCTCGGCGCGGCTGTCGCAGGACAGCGCGATCAGCACTTCGGTGGATTTCGTGGCGTCGGCCACCGGCTTGCCGGTAAAGGTCTGGAAGAAATCCTTCACCAGCAGCATGACGTAGATGTTCTCGCTCACGACCATGCAGGCGCCCTGGTCGTTGGTGAATTGCGGATTGAAGCTGAAGCCCAGGCCCTTGAAGAAGGCCTGCGATTTCTGCATGTCATTGATGGGGAGATTGACGAAGATCTGGTTGTGCATGATGTTCCCGCTTCCTTTTTAGTGTGGTTGTCCTAGCGCCTTTCTGCCAGGGTCTTGAGGTTGGCCAGCCCGTCTTCGAAATCCTTCCCGACCATGCTGTCCATGTTGAAAAAGAGGTGCATCAGTTTGGCGACATAGTTCAGCCGGCCTTCCATGGCCCAGGTGACTCGCGTGCCGTCGCCGGCTGGCGCCAGGGTGAAGTTGACCTGGTTGACGGCGGAGAAGGGCTTGATGAAGGTCAGCCGCATGGCCACCGAAGCGTCCGGCACGGCGCTTTCGATCTGCATCTGGCCCACGCCGACTTCCTTGCTTTCCCATGCGTAGGTCGCGCCTGGGCCGGCCGTCACCGCGCCATAGGTACCCTTGATCGCGGGGTCCTTCTTTTCGTAGGGATTCCAGGTGTTGAAGGCGTGCAGATCGTTGATCAGGGGAAACAGGCGCGCCGGCGGCGCCTGGATCTGCGCGCTGCGTTCGACGCGGAAGGTGTCCGGGCGCGTGGCCGCATAGGCCAGTACGAGCACGATGGCGGCCAGAACGATGAGCAGCAGGGTTTTCAGCATGAATGAAGTCCGTTGATGGGTAGGGGGAGTGTGGCGATAGTGCTCATTGACCGTTGCCGGGTATCCGCCGGTAGCGTTCGACGCCCTCGCTGGGGCCGAACTCGTCCAGCTCGAAGACCTGGCGCACTTCGACGGCGCAGGGCTGGCCGGGGAAGGGCTCGGGAAAACGCAGCGCCCATTGCATGGCTTCCTCGCGCGAACGCACCTGGATCATGGTGTAGCCGGCGATCAGCTCCTTGGTCTCGGCGAACGGACCGTCGACGATCTTGCGCTGGCCCTGGTCGTACTGCACCCGCCAGCCCTTGGAGGAAGGGTGCAAGCCATTGGCGTCCAGCAGCACGCCGGCCTTGGCCAGGGCTTCGTGGTAGGTCGCCATCGCGCCCAGCAGGCTTTCCTGCGGCATCACGCCGGCCTCACTGTCCGGCGTGGCCCGGACGATGATCATGTATCGCATTCCTGAGACTCCTCGATTCAGAAAACACAGCCCAAGGGGGGGCTTGTACTGGCACGACGAACGGCGAGACGCGGGATCGACAAGAAAATGATGAACCTAGGGTAAGTACTAGGTTTGACCTGCTGGCGACGGATCCCCGGAAATGGAATCGGGGTAGCGGGCGCCGGCCCGGGAGCAGCCCGGCGGCGCGGTCATCCGGCCAAGCGGTAAGGCAGCCGAATAGAGGCGCCTACATGAAGCACGGACCCAGTTCGCGGACTTCCACCGTGGCCCATTGCGCCGCCGGGCATTCGGCCGCCAGCGCCAACGCCTCTTCCCGGGTTTCGCAGTTCAACAGGAAGAAGCCGCCGATCATTTCCTTGGCTTCGGCGTAGGGACCGTCCAGCAGGGAGCGTTCGCCGTCGCGGATCTGCAAGCGCACGGCTTCCGATTCGGACTTCAGGGACTCCGCGCGGGCCAGCAGGCCGCGCGAGCTCAGGTCTTCGGCATAGCGCAGCATCTGCGCGTAGGCTTCACGGCCTTCTTGGGGCGTGCGTTGGGCGCGCTGGCCCACCGGTTCGACGATGAAAAGCAGATAGGACATGGGATCTTCCAGTGCGGACTGCTGATAAGGTTCGCCAGATTACCGCTATTTGTTGCGCCCGGACCATCCCGCGACGCGCGCCAAAAGGCGTTGTTTGTAAGCAGAGGTAGGCGGCAGGCTCAGCCGCCATCCCTCAGCACAGCCACGCCCGTACGGGGATTCACCAGTGTGACGTTCTCCAGTGCCTTGATGCGCCAGGCGCCGGCCTGCCGCGTTAGCACGGCAAGAATCATGGTGTCGACGGCATGCGCGCCCGCCGGATGGGCCGCGCCGGCCGCCAGGCGGCTCCAGAAGTGCACGACCGCCGCGTCGGCGCCGATCGGCGTCACGCCGACGAGTTCGTTCGCCAGCGTGGAATCGCCATAGATGGTGGCGTGAATGGGAGCATGCATCTTGACGATTTCGTCGACGCCGCGCACATAGTGGCCGAACCGGTTCACAAACGTTGCGTCCTCATGGAACAACGCGCCTAGCGCCTGCATGTCATGATCGTTCCAGGCGGCCTGGAACGCGCCTGGGACGTCTTCGGGATTGTGCATTTGCGTCATGTGGATTCTTGCCAGTGCCTGTATAAGGAAAGGATGCCGTGCCGTGCGCCGCCATGGACGGCCGCAAGCATGAATAATGCGTCAGACTACGGAATCGGCGCTACCGGATTTGCAGCCTGACACGCGCTGCCGGCACGCCCGTCCACACTGCGAAGGTCCCATGGCATCCCATACTTCCGCCTCCAAGGATATGTCCGCCGCCGGCTGGCTGCGCTGGCTGCCCGGGCTGGCGATGCTCCGGTCGTACCAGGCCGCCTGGCTGCCGAAGGACCTGGCCGCGGGCCTGGTGCTGACCACCATGCTGGTGCCGGTCGGCATCGCCTATGCCGAAGCCTCCGGCGTTCCAGGCGTCTACGGCCTGTATGCCACGATCATTCCGCTATTGGCCTATGCGCTGTTCGGCCCCAGCCGGATCCTGGTGCTGGGGCCGGACTCCGCCCTGGCCGCGCCCATCCTGGCGGTGGTGCTCAGCGTTTCGGAAGGCGATCCCATGCGCGCCGTGGCCGCGGCCAGCCTGATGGCCTTGGTGGCCGGGCTGTTCTGCATCGTCATGGGCCTGCTGCGGCTGGGCTTCATCACCGAGCTGCTGTCCAAGCCGATCCGCTACGGCTACATGAACGGCATCGCCTTGACGGTGCTGGTCAGCCAGTTGCCCAAGCTGTTCGCCATCTCCATCGAGGACGCTGGTCCGCTGCGCGAATTGACGCAGCTGGGACAGGCCGTGTATCAGGGCCAGACTAATTGGTACAGCTTCGCGGTGGGGGCGGCGACCCTGGCGGTGATCCTGCTGCTCAAGCGCTTCGAGCGCGTGCCGGGCATCCTGATCGCGGTGATCCTGGCGACGCTGGCGGTCAGCTTGTTGCACCTGGATTCCCAGGGCGTGAAAGTGCTGGGCGAGATTCCGCAGGGGCTGCCCAAGTTCGCCTTGCCATGGCTCAGCAACGCGGACCTCGTCAAGATCGCGCTGGGCGGCTGCGCGGTAGCGCTGATCGCGTTCGCGGATACCAGCGTGCTGTCGCGCACCTATGCCGCGCGCACTAATACGCGGGTCGATCCGAACCAGGAAATGGTGGGCCTGGGCGTGGCCAACCTGGCGGCTGGCTTCTTCCAGGGCTTTCCCATCAGCAGCAGCGCGTCGCGCACGCCGGTGGCCGAGGCGGCGGGGTCGCGCACGCAGCTCACGGGCGTGGTGGGCGCGATTGCGGTGGCGGTCTTGCTGGTCGCGGCGCCGAATCTGCTGCGTTACCTGCCGAACAGCGCGCTGGCCGCCGTAGTGATCGCAGCGGCCATCGGCCTGTTCGAATTCAAGGACCTGCGGCGCATCTACCGCATCCAGCAGTGGGAGTTCTGGCTGTCGATGGCGTGCTTTGCCGGCGTGGCCGTGTTCGGCGCCATTCCCGGCATCTGCCTGGCGGTGGTCCTTGCCGTCATCGAGTTCCTGTGGGACGGCTGGCGTCCGCACTACGCCGTGCTGGGCCGCGTGCCCAACCTGCGCGGCTACCACGACCTGAAACGCTATCCGAATGCCTCGCTGATCGACGGCCTGGTGCTGTTCCGCTGGGACGCGCCGCTGTTCTTCGCCAATGCCGAGCTGTTCCAGCAACGCCTGATGGAAGCCGTGGACGCCTCGCCCACGCCGGTGCGCCGGGTGGTGGTGGCGGCCGAGCCGGTCACCAGCGTCGACGTCACCTCCGCGGACATGCTGCGCGAACTGAGCCGCAGCCTGGCCCAGCGCGGCGCGGCGCTCCATTTCGCGGAAATGAAGGATCCCGTGCGCGACAAGCTCAAGCGCTTCGAGTTGACCGAGATATTCGGCGACGACCGGTTCCACCCCACGGTGGGGAGCGCGGTGGACAGCTATTCCGATGCTCGCCCCGATGGGGCTGCGCTTCGGATGGCTCCGGGGTCCTCGGCAGGCAGTTGCCGGATGCCTTAATTTCGGACCCCGTTCATGGGCAGATGCCATGAGCCGGTGGCCGGACGGAGGGATCCGAAGCGCAGCCCCACCGGGGCGAGCATCGGAATCCCGCAGTCCGGACGGCGGCGGCTCAAGAACCCCAGCCTTTCAAAACTGAAGTGCGGGGCGGTAGGGCTTCGAGCTTGCGGATGTTGGAGTTCTTTAGCCGCCGAGGCTCCCCTGCGCCATTCCGATGCTCGCCCCGGTGGGGCTGCGCTTCGGATGGCTCCGGGGTCCTCGGCTGGTAGTCGCCTAATGCGTCGAGTTTGGACCCCGTTCATGGGCAGATGCCATGAGCCGGTGGCCGGACGGAGGGATCCGAAGCGCAGCCCCACTGGGGCGAGCATCGGAATCCCGCAGTCCGGACGCCGGCGGCTCAAGAACCCCAGCCTTTCAAAACTGAAGTGCGGGGCGGTAGGGCTTCGAGCTTGCGGATGTTGGAGTTCTTTAGCCGCCGAGGCTGCCCTGCGCCATTCCGATGCTCGCCCCGGTGGGGCTGCGCTTCGGATGGCTCCGGGGTCCTCGGCTGGTAGTCGCCTAATGCGTCGGGTTTGGACCCCGTTCATGGGCAGATGCCATGAGCCGGTGGCCGGACGGAGGGATCCGAAGCGCAGCCCCACCGGGGCGAGCATCGGAATCCCGCAGTCCGGACGGCGGCGGCTCAAGAACGCTGCCTCCCAAAATCGAAGTGCAGGGGCGATAGGGCTTCGAGCTCGCGGATGTCAGGGTTCTTTTTTTAGCCGCCGAGGCTACCCTGCGCCATTCCGATGCTCGCGGGCAACGGTGAGCCGTCCAGCAGGGGAAACGCCGTTGAAGCAGCTTCTTGCTGGTTCAGCGCCTTCACTTCGCCAATCACGGTCAGGTGATCGCCAGCGGCGTGTTCGGCATAAATCTCGCAATCAAGCCAGTGCGGGCTGCCGGCAATGATCGGATTGCCTAGCGGCGATTCCTGCAACTCGACTTCGTGCCGCTTGTCCGTGCCTCGCTGAGCGAATTGGTTGGAAATCTTGATCTGTTCATCCGACAGGATATTGACCACGAATCGACCCGCCCGGGGAAGTTTTGGAGGGCGCGGGCGGCGGGCATCCAGGGGATTAGGCCGATCAAGCCATCAGGACGGCGATCTGCTCCCCGAAAAGAATCAGCGCGATGACGATCATGGCCAGGCCCGAGAACTGGCTCACCCGGCGCGCCGCCGTCGGCCGCGTTTGCAGGATCGCCTTCGAGCCCAGACCCACCAAGGTGTAGATGACCGCGCAGTTCAGGATCTGCAAGATGCCCAGCGCCGTGATCTGCGTGGAAATCGGCCACGCGCCATCGCGGCTGGTGAACTGCGGCAGCAAGGCCAGGAACAGCAGGATGGCCTTGGGATTGACGCCGCTGACTGCGAAACCGCGCGCGGCCCAGGCCATCCAATGTCCCGAGGCTTGCGCATCGCCGGCCTGGGGCTCGGAGGGATGGGCCAGCACGTTGGCGCCCAGCCACAACAGATACGCGGCGCCGGCCAGGGTCAGGACGGTGAGGATGGCGGGTTCGCTCGCCACCAGGGCGCCTATCCCCGCCGCGACCACCATGGTGATCATCAGATAGCCGGTCAACATGCCCGCCACGGCCGGAAGCACTGCCTTGTCCCGCAAGCCGGCGGATATGGCATACGCCCAATCCGCGCCCGGGACGACAACCAACGAAAGCGAGACGAGCCAAAACGCCACCAGATTGCCGGTTTCCAACTGCATACCCCAAATGAACCACAGGCGGGGAATGTTATCGGCGATGAGCGGGGAAGTGCTCCCGCTATCTACCTGAAAAATTCTGTATATGGGTAGAATCTCCCGAATGGATGACTTAGATAGAAAGATTCTTGCTGAACTGCAGCAGGACGGCCGGATTTCCATCACGGACCTGGCCGAACGGGTCGGTTTGAGCCTGTCTCCCTGCCACCGGCGGCTGCGGGCGCTGGAAGAGGCGGGCGTGGTCAGCGGCTACGGCGCCAACATCAATCTGGCGGCCGTCGGGCTGAACTTCTCAGCCATCGTCTTCGTCACGATGCGCGAAGGCAGCAGCGACCGGGTGTCGGCGTTCGAAGCCGCCTTGCGCGACATTCCAGAGGTAGTGCAGGCGCAGCGGCTGTTTGGCGACCCGGACTACATGCTGCATGTCGTTACCCAGGACTTGCCGGCGTTCCAGGCGCTCTACGACCGGGTGTTGTCGGCGCTGCCTAGCGTGCTGCGCTTGCGGTCGACGCTGGTGATGAAGAACGTGCTGCGGAACCGGCCGGTGCCGCTGTGAGGTCTCGGCGGGGTTGACCGCGGGATGGACCGCAATAGCTGAATCCAATCAGAGGAGGGCAGTTGAACAGGCCGTGTGGCGCAAAATGAGTGGCGAGCCGATTTCCCTTCTCCTACGCTGCGGGTGTTTCTTTCTTCGCTGGGCAATGGCTGTCCAGGTTTGTGTCTGTTCCACGTTTTTATAAGTAATCCTGTCGGAGCATGTGAATGAAGCTAACACGTCGAGAATTCAATGCCGGTGGCGTCGCCTTGCTGGCAACCGCCACCCTGGGCGCTTCCGCGCGCGCGGCCGATGGCCTGGTCGCGAATTTGCCGGAAGGCGATGAGCAGTTTGGGCTGGCGACCGAAGCCTATATTTATGCCTATCCCCTGGTGACCATGGAGATGACCCGGCGGGTTATCACCAACGTCGCGGAGCCCAAGGGCACCCGTGCGCCCATGGGGCATCTCATCAAGCTGCGTCAATATCCCGACGCCAAATTCCGCGACGTGACCGCACCGAACGCCGACACCCTTTACACCACGGCCTTTTTCGATGTGGGCGACGAGCCCTGGGTCGTCAGCCTGCCCGACCTGGACGACCGCTACGCGCTGTTCCCTATGCTTGATGGTTGGACGACCGTGTTTGACGTGCCAGGAAAACGCACGACCGGCACCGGTCCGCAAACCTTCGTGGTGACGGGCCCAGGCTGGGAGGGGACCATTCCCAATGGCATGACGCAATACAAGTCGCCGACCAGCATTGTGTGGCTGCTGGGCCGCATCTACTGTTCAGGCACGCCGGAAGACTATGCCAAAGTCCATAAGCTGCAAGACGAAGTAAAGCTCTGTCCCCTCAGCGCCTGGGGCAAGAACTGGAACGCGCCCCAAGGCAAGGTCAATCCCGCCATCGATATGAAAGCGTCCGTTCGCGACCAGGTCAACAACATGGACGCGACCGAATACTTCACCTTGTTTGCCAAGTTGCTGAAAAGAAACCCGCCGAGCGCGGCGGACGCGCCCCTGGTGGCAAAGCTGGCATCGATGGGTATCGTGCCGGGCCAGGACTTCGACAAATCCAAACTCGATCCCGCTCTTGCCAAACGTGTTCCGCAGGTAGGTTTCGGACGGATCATGACGCACTTCAAGTCCAGCGGCGGCGACATCCAGGACGTCGATGGCTGGGGATTCACGACCAAGACCGGTATTTATGGCACCAACTATATCCAGCGAGCCCTGATCACCGCGATCGGCCTGGGCGCCAACCGGCCCCAGGATGCCATCTATCCCACGTCCCTGAAGTCGGACACCGGAGCAATCAAACGCGTCTACAACGGTTCGGAAAAGTATGTGCTGTCGTTCAAGAAGGGGCTTACGCCGCCGGTTTCCGGATTCTGGTCATTGACCATGTATGACGCGGACTACTTCTTTGTCGATAACCCGCTCAACCGTTATTCCATCAGCGCGCGCCAGCCGCTGAAAGCAAAAGCGGACGGCTCGATCGACCTGCTCATCCAGCATGAATCTCCCGGCCCAGGCCTGGAGTCGAACTGGCTGCCGGCGCCCAAGGGGGAATTCATCCTGATGATGCGCCTGTATTGGCCCAATGAGAGCGATCCTTCGATCATCAATGGATCCTGGACCATTCCGCCGGTAAGAAGAGTCAGCTGAATCTTTAACGATGAAAAAGAAGATCACAGGCTGCCTGGTTTGCGGATTGCTCTATGCCGGTTCCGTGGCGGGCGCGGAACGGGAGTCTGCCGCGGCGGACTCCCAGCCTTCCAGCGAATGGAAGTTTTCGGTTACGCCGTATTTCTGGGCAGCCGGACTGTCGGGCAAGACCTCTCAGTCGCGTTCCCCCGTCATCGATTTCGACGCGGGATTCGACAAACTGTTCGACAACCTTGACTTTGGAGCCATGCTTATCGGCGACGCGCGCAAGGGGCGATACAGTATTTTCGGCGATTTGATCTACACGAAAATCGGTTCGCAGGGCGATACGCCGCACGGTATTCTTGCCACCAGCGCAGAGGTGCAGACGTCGACGTTTGCGGGGCTCATCGGAGTCGGTTATTCCGTCCTTGAAAACTCGCCACACCAGTTGGATGTCGTGGCGGGCTTGCGGGTCTGGTCGGTCGATACCGACGTCACCTTGAAAGGCGCGCATCTCAATGGCAGAAAAACCAGCGACGGCGCCACCTGGGTCGACGGGCTGGTGGGCGTGCGGGGAAACTACGTGTTGACCCAGAAGTTCTACATCACCGGTTGGGGCCTGATCGGTGCAGGCGGCGCCGATGCGGACTGGGATGTAGGGCTGGGTGTCGGCTACAACTTCAGCAAGAGCGTATCCGCCGCCGTCGGCTACCGCGCCCTGGGCGTGGATTACAACCGCGGCGGTTTCAAGTTCGACGCCGTGCTGCAGGGGCCGATGGCGGGTTTGACCATTCGTTTCTAGCCTGTCTTCTGACTCAGCCGATACTCATGCGGCGCCAAGCCGACGGCATTGCGAAACGCGCGAGCGAAATTCGCCGGACTGGAGTATCCGAATTCCGTTGCAATCTCGGTGATCGAAGCATTTGTCCCCGCCAGTAATTCCTTGGCGCGGCGCATGCGGATGACGTTCACGAGTTCTCTGAAGTCCGAGCCGCTATCGCGGCGCAGCACCCGTTGCAGCGTCCGCACGCTGCTGCCCAACGCCCGCGCCGTGCTGTCGATCGATACGACGCCGCTTTGGACCTGCGCGCGGATATGCGCGACGACCACTCCCAGAAAGTTTCCCAGGTCGGCAGGTTCCAGAAGCACCCGCGCGACGTCGTCGATCGTCACCAGGCGTGACCGAATGCCCGCCTTGGCCGGGCGCTGCAATAGGCGGGCATCAATGCAGACGGATACGGCTTCGGTCTCGAACACGACGGGGCACAGGAAAGTATCCTCGAAAGGGGCGGACGCCATTGGACGGCGTATATCCAGTTCAATCTGAATGGGAAGAAAGTCCGCTCCCAGATAGGGGCGCAAAAGGCTGAGCAACACTACCGCCGTGCCGGTTGCAATATGCGCGTAGCCGCGACGGCCTCGCATGGCATGGAAATAGCTGATTCGGGCAATGCCCTGTTCTATCGTGAGCTGCAACCGGTCGCCTGTGCTGTGATAGCCCAATGAGGACGCGGCCCGCGCAATCGCCTCGCCCAGGTTGTCGGCAGCCAGGACATATTCTCCCCAGCGGCCATAGGTCGTGAGCGACAGGCACGGGGCGGCAAGCAGGGCCAGGTTGGCCTCTCCGGAACGCCGTTCGATCTCCCACAGGAAGTCTGTCATGACGACCTGAGGAATGAAGCATTCCTGGTTCTCGATCAGCTCGATATCAAGCATCACGGCTTCTTTGGCATACCTCAAAACCCTGTCGCCGAATGTATGCCTGACCAGGCCGGATACGCCTGCCAAGGTCGTGACTGATTTCACAGGAGGAGCCAGAACGCCGGAACCTGGATAGGATCGACAGGACGCTGGCGTCAAATGAGTGGTGACTTGGTTCACTTCTGACTACCTTTGCCATGTAGTTGCGTGGAACCTGTCAACTCTCTTTTTTGAGACTTGCAGAGGTCGGTCCTGTCGTGCGAATCCAATATTACATTCGGCGGAACGAGCCAGCCGCTCGCGCTGCCGTTTTACAACATCGGCGGAGAGAAATATGAAACCAGGCAAACTTGCTGTAATGGCGTGCTTAATGCTGGCGGTCTCGGGTTGCGTTACCAAAAAGACTTATGACAAAGAGGCCCAGATGGCGGCTGAGTATGCGGCCCTCAACCAAAAGCTCACCACTGAGTTGAGCGGCGATCGCGCGCAGATCACGCAATTGCAAAATGAACTCAAGGTGACGATGGTCAACGAGATACTTTTCCCGGAAGGCGGCTGGAGACTTAGTCCGAAAGGTGAACAGACTCTCGCAAAGATTGCCCCTACACTTTCCAATCTGCCGGGGCAGCAAGTCGTTGTGCAGGGATACACCGATAACGAACCCATCGGCCCGGAGCTGAGATCGCAGTTCCCCTCCAATCTCGAACTGTCATCCGCAAGAGCGGACAACGTCGCGCGTTTCCTGACCTCTAAGGGCGTGCCGCCGAATTCAATTTCGGCGCAAGGCTTTGGTGAAGCTCGCCCCGTGGCGAGTAACTCGACGCCTCAAGGCAAGGCGCAGAACCGGCGTGTCGAGATCGTGATTACGTCGGCCGGACGTCCGTAGCCCATTTTTCTCCAGCCAGAGCGCGCTTGTGAACGAGGCCTGGGATTGTTCCGGATTTGAATGTTGGGGAAATTCTCTGATCGGACGATCCAGGGCCGGGAGGCGCGGCATGATTTGGGAAGATGATTGGCTTTGGGGTTTGCCATTATTCGTCGCAACTATCGTCATGCATGTCACGGCATTCATGACCATGGCCCGGATTCTGGCTGCTGCGCCGTCCCATTGGGGCCGAAGCAAGATACTCTTTGGCTTATCCGTTGCAATCTTTGCATTATTTGCGGCGGTCCTCCACGCTTTAGAGGCGTTTGCGTGGGCTTTGCTCTATGTACACATAGGCGCCGTCCATAGTCTTACCGAAGCAATGCTCTATTCGCTGGAGGCCATAACAAGTTATGGGCACGCGCCGGCATTCCTGCCGCCGCATTGGCAGCTTGTCGGAGCCATTGAGGCAGTGAACGGGCTCATTCTATTTGGCCTCACCACGGCATTCTTCTTTGCCGCGATCCAGAACGACCGATCAAGAAGCATAAGAATGCCGTAGCGCACCACTTGTGCGTGCTGCGGCCGTTCGATCGCCTAGCCTTGGCTGGCGTTGCTTGCTGGCGCGGCAGGCGCCGCACTCTGCGCCGCCTTCTGCGGCGCCGTGATGTCCATGATGAGTTCCACCCGCCGGTTGGCGGCGCGGCCGGCCTGGGTATCGTTGGACTCGATGGGGCGGGTCTCGGCATAGCCCACGGCGCGCAAGCGCTGGGCCGATACGCCGTCGCGGACCAGCTCGCGCAGCACGCTGGTGGCGCGGCTGCTGGACAGTTCCCAGTTGGACGCGAATTGCCGGGTCTGGATGGGCACGGGGTCGCTGTGGCCCTCGACCGAAACCTGGTACTCGTTCTTGTTGAGGATGGCCGCCAGGCGCTTGATCACGTCCAGGCCGGTGGGGCTGAGCGTGGCCTGGCCGGACGGGAACAGCAGTTCGTTGCTGATGCGGAAGCTGACGGACTGTTCGTTGATGATCACGTCCACCGATTTGCCCAGGTCGCCCAGGCCCAGCGATTCCTTGGAAGGCGCTCGCAGCGGCGGGGCGGCTTCGGCGACGACCTCGCCTTCCTGGGCGGGTTGTTGCGCCGAGGCAGAGGCTGCGGCTACGGCGACCGCCGGGGTCTCGGCCTGCGCCCAGCTTGCGGGAATCTGCACGGCATCGAATTCGGAGTATTCGCCGTCGTAGGCGGGCAGGCCGCTTTCGGCCAGCGTGCCGACCAGTTCCACGGGTTGTTCCGACTGGCCGAAGGCGCCGCCGTGCAGACGCGTGAGCGCCAGCAGCACGACCAGCATGGCCAGCAGCAGGGTGATCAGGTCCAGGTAGCTGAGCAGCCAGTTTTCCGAGTCTTGCTCGACGGTCTCTTCGACGTGCCAGCGGGCGTAGCGGTCCTTGCGGTCGCTCTTGCTGGGACGCCAGCCGCCGTTGGCCGCGGTTTTCTCGGCGCGTAGCTGGGCCTGGCGGGCCTGTTCGATCCGCTGCGCCAGGGTGGGGGAAATCAGGCTCATTGGCGCGCGGCGGCAGGGCGGGCGATGGAAACGGGCTGGGTTGCGGGCTTGGCGGCGGACTTGGCCTGGCCTTCCGTCTTGGCTTGCGCGGCGGCCTGGGGTTTGGCGTCCGCGCCGCCGTCGTAGATCTCGTCCTCGACGTGCATGACGAAGGAATTCAGGGTTTCACGCACCACCGCCGGGCCGCGCTTCTCGCACATCATGGCGATGCCCTGCAACACCATGTTCATGGATTCGACGCGCCTTGCGGTGCGGCGCTCCAGCTTGAGCGCGATCGGCTTGCACACCAGGTTGGCCAGCAGGATGCCGTAGAAGGTGGTCATCAGGCCGATCGCCAGTTGCTGGCCGATCATCTGCATGCTGCCGTCGCCCAGCACCGACATCAGGTTGATCAGGCCCACCAGCGTGCCCAGCATGCCGAAGGCCGGGGCGAAGGTCGCCATGACCCGGAACATCTGGGCTTCGGCCTGCTCGCGGGCGCGCAGCCGGGCCACGCGCCATTGCAGCAGTTCGATGATCTGGTCTTCGGGCGTGTTGTCGATGATCAGCTGCACACCGGTGCGCAGGAAGGGGTTGCTGACCTTCTTGAGTTCCTGTTCGACCTTGCGGACGTCCGTGTTCATCCACAGCTGGGCCATGGACACCAGCTCTTCGATGTCGCGCTGCTGGTCGTGCTGGTCGTTGCGGAAGACGGTGCGCACCAGCTTGAAGACGCGCAGCACTTCGGACAGCGGGTAGGCGATGAACACGGCGGCCGCGGTGCCACCCAGCACAATGGCCAGCCCGGGCAGGTTGATATACATGCCGGGGTCGGTGGCGGCCAGGGCCACGACGATAACCAGGGTGAGCAGGCCGACGGCGGCGCCGATGACGGTAGACGGATTCATGGATCTTGCCCGATAAACATAGGCATTCCATGCGCGGAATGCCGGACTTTCGGGAATTCTAGCCATGACGGGCCTGGGTCAATTGGCCGGAAAAAGGGGCGAAAAGGGCGGTAAGCGGCGGCTTGGACCGGCTATCGGGCCGGCGCGATCCAGGAAATAATGGGGACGGGTTTATTCATCAAACGCCCGCCGTTTGCGCCGGCGCGCTTGCGGCCTTGCGCCGGCCCTAGCGGCTTTGCCGGGCCAGCCATTCCTCGCGGGTGATCTCCCAGATTTCAGTAGGGAGGCGGCCGCTGACGTAGCCGCGTTCCTCGGTACCGACCAGGCGCATGCCCCCGCGCTCCGAAATCCTGCGCGAGGCGACGTTGACGGCGGCTTTGGGCGCGCGCAGCAGCGGCTTGCCCAGCACCTCGAACCAGTAGGCGGTGGCGGCTTCGCTGGCCTCGGTCATATAGCCGTGGCCGTGATGGGCGGGGTCCAGCCAGAAACCGCGGTTGTTCCAGGGATCGTCGTCCATCAGGCTGACGATGCCGATCAGGCTGCCGGGCGCCTGGCGGGTGCGGATGGACCAGTGCCACTCCTTGCCCCGCCGCATCGCAGGGATCGCCACTTGCTCCAGATAGTGGCGCGCGCCGTCGGGCGGGTAGGGCCATGGCACTTGATCGACCAGGTAGCGCACCACTTCCCACTGCGGAAACAGGCGCTGGATGGCCTCGGCATCGCCGATTTCCAGGGGCTGCAGGACGAGACGATCGGTGGCAAGCGCCGGGAACAAGGGAGCTTCTGGCATGGCTGCTGGGTAGGTGCGCCGCGGATGGGCGGCAGATATGTATATCATGAGCGTCATCTGGCGGCGTCTCGCCCGACAGCCGCCATCGCATTGGAGCAAAACATGAATACCCCCAACGAAAACGTCAGCATGGCGCTTTTCTGTGATTTCGAGAACGTGGCGCTGGGCGTGCGCGACACCAAGTACCAGAAATTCGACATCCGGCCGGTGCTGGAACGCCTGCTGCTCAAGGGCAGCATCGTGGTCAAGAAGGCCTATTGCGACTGGGAGCGGTACAAGGAATTCAAGGCCCCCATGCACGAGGCCAATTTCGAACTGATCGAAATTCCGCATGTGCGCCAGTCCGGCAAGAATTCGGCCGACATCCGCCTGGTCGTGGACGCGCTGGACTTCTGCTACACCAAGTCGCACGTCAACACCTTCGTGATCATCAGCGGCGATTCCGATTTTTCGCCCCTGGTGTCCAAGCTGCGCGAGAACAATAAGAAGGTGATCGGCGTGGGCGTGAAGCAGTCCACCTCGGACCTGCTCATCGCCAACTGCGATGAATTCATCTTCTATGACGACTTGGCGCGCGAAGGCCAGCGCGCGGCGGACGCGCGCCGAGACAACCGTGGCGGCGCCGGCGCAAGCCAGCAACGTCGCACGCCCGACGAAGAGCGCCGCCGCAAGGAAGAACTGGAGGCCCGCAAGACCCAGGCCGTCGAGATGGTTGCGGAAACCTTCGAAGCGCTCATGGCCGAACGCGGCGACAGCGGCAAGGTCTGGGCGTCGGCCCTGAAGGACGCGCTCAAGCGCCGCCGGCCGGATTTCAACGAGTCCTACTACGGCTTCCGCGCCTTTGGCAACCTGCTGGACGAGGCGCAGTCGCGCGGCCTGCTGGAAGTGGGGCGCGAGGAAAACGCCGGCACCTATGTGTACCGCGATAGCGCAAGCGGCGCGCCGGCCGCGAATCGCGCCGCCGCCGATGGCGGCTCCCGTTCTACTCAGGCCCGCCAGCCGGCTGCTGCGGACACCGGCGATGCGCAAGGCGGCGCGTCCCAGGAAGAACCCCGTTCCCGCTCTGGTCGCAAGTCGCGTGGCGGGCGCAAGTCGGGCGGCGAGGGCAGGGGAACCGGCCAAGTCGTCGAGCAGGGCGCCAGCGGCGAAAGCGATGCCGCGCCGTCCGAAGCTTCAGCGGTAGCTTCCTCTCCGGAGGTTTCCGAAACTGTCTCCGCAACGCCGGCCAAGGCGCCGGCAACGACCGCCGCGCAATCGCCGGCTGCAACGCAAGCAACCGCCCAGGCCGACGCCGCGAGAAAGGCCGCCGAGCAGGCGGAAGCCGCCAAGGTGGACGCCTTGCGGGCCGACGCGCTGGTTCGGGCGCAGGAGTCCAAGCCTGTCCAGCCCTCGCGCCTGCCGCCCATGCCCAAGCCTTTGCCACAGGCGCGCCAGCCGCTGCCCGCGGTGAATATCGCTGAATGGACCTTTGCCCCGCCCGCCGCGGAAAGCCGCAGCCAGCCCGCAAGCAAGACGCCTGCCAAGATGTCAGACCCGTTCGAGGGCGGCGTGGCCAGGACCGCCGCCAGGGAAGAGGCCAAGGCCAGCAAGCCCGTCGCGGACCAGCCTGTGGCAGACAAGGGCGGGGCAGGCAAGGTAGCGGCAGACGACGCCGCGGCCGGCAAGCCCGCCGCAAAGCGGGCCACGACCCGCAGCCGCACCGCCGCCAAGAAGACCACCGCCGAGGCGGCGCCGGCTGACACGGTGCCCGCAACGGCTTCCGAGGCGCCCGCCAAGCCCGCCCGTAAGACCGCTAGCAAGACCGCCAGCAAGGCCGCTCCCCGCGCGCGCCGGGCCAGCAAGACGGCCGGGGAATCCTGAAGCCCAGGCTTCAGAGCTGACAGCGTTTAGCTGCCCGGGCCGCTGTAGCGGCCCGGCGTGGCGCCCAGTACGCGCTTGAACATGGCGATGAAGGCGCTGACGTTGTCGTAGCCCAGTTCCAACGCTACCGTGGTCACGGCGGTGCCTTCCGCCAGCATTTCCTGCGCCCGCATCAGGCGGGCGCGCTGGCGCCATGCCCCCAAGGTCATGCCGGTTTCCGCCAGGTAGCGGCGCGCCAGCGTGCGCGGCGACATGCCGATCACGGCGGCCCATTCCTCCTGCGTCCGGACGTCCGAAGGTTGTTCCGACAGCGCAAGCGCCAGCCGCTGCAAGCGCGGGTCGCGGGGCAGCAGCAGCGCCTGGCCGGCATGCGGCAAGCTCCTGATCTCATCCCGGATCACTTCAATGAGACGGTTGCGCGCCGGTCCCATCGTGCCGTCGCCGCCCCAGGATGCGGCGCGGTCCACCGCGGCCAGCAGCAGATCCGAGGCATGCAGCACGCAGGGCGCGGCAGGCAGCCCGGCGCAGGCCGAAGGGCTCAGATACGCGCTGTAGCCTGCATAGACCCCGTGCGAATACAGCCCATGCGGCTGGTTGGGAGGAATCCAGACGGCCTGCCGCGACGCCACCACCCATTGCAGGTCCCCCGCGTAGACCGTCAGCAAGCCCCGATAGGCGCCCAGCAACTGCCCTCGCGCATGCTGGTGCATGGCGGTGTGGCGCAACGCACCGTCCTGGCTGCGCACGGCGATCAGCCTGGGGCCGCCGCGCGACCGGGCGCGTTGGGGATCGAGCAAGGGAGGGCTGGGAGCAGGAATTTCCATTGGCAGAAAAACCGTATTGAATGGCTGAAGCTACGCAGACCTGCCATGCGGGTCCCGTCTATCGTAACGCCTGTATCGGACACCAACAGGAGTTGAACATGAAGGCATGCGACATCTTGCCGGACGGCGTGGAACGAGGCGATTTCAAGGGCGTGGAGGTCAGGAAGGGGACCGTGGGGGCATTCCTCGCGAACGCCCGCGTCTGCCTCGACCCGCAGGCGCCGGCCCAAGCCGTGGCCGTGGCGCGGCAGGACATCCAGGAGGCCTTGCCCGCGTTGAACGCGCTGGGTCTGTTCGAAGTGCTGCAAGTGCGCGATCCCGCCCTGCGCGCCTGGATGCGCGGGAGCGGCGCGGCCGGCTGCTGATCCCGGGGCCGACGGGCAGCCAGGCTGCCAGGCAGGGTGCTCTATCATGCATGCTTTGGATTCGGGCCTGGCAGCCCAACACGTCGGATTACGCATGCAATACGTTCTGGTCAGTTCCTGCCTCTTGGGCAACCCCGTGCGCTACGACGGACGCAGCGCGTCCCACGACAACCCCGTGCTTGGCCGGTGGCGCGACGAGGGGCGGGTGGTGGCCGTCTGCCCGGAAATGGCGGGCGGCATGCCGGTACCGCGCCCGCCGGCCGAGATCGAGCCTGCCGCCGACGCGGCGGCGGTACTGGCCGGCCGCGCCCGCGTCATGGCGGTGTCTGGCGAGGATGTGACCGCGCCCTTCGTGCACGGCGCGCAAGCGGCGCTGGAGGCCGCGCGCAAGCAGGGCATCGGCATCGCGGTGCTGAAGGAGGGCAGTCCTTCCTGTGGCAGCGGCTACGTGTACGACGGCCATTTCGCCGGCCGCAAGCAGCCCGGCGTGGGCGTGACGGCGGAACTGCTGCAACGAGCTGGCCTGCGCGTCTTCAGCGAAAAGCAGTGGCAGGAAGCCCAGGCCTGTCTGGACGGCCTGGAGGCGGCCGATGGGCGTTGACGTCGGCGACCTGCTGGTGCTGGCGGCCGTGGCGGGCTGCGCGGTCCTGGCGTGGAAGGCCGCGGTGCGCGCGGGACGCAGCAAGGGCCTGCTGCGCGTGGCCGGCGCGGTCAGCCTGGCCTTGTCTGCCTTCTTCTTCTACGCCTGGTACGCGCAATACCTGAAGTGGGATTTCAACGAGCTGGGCCGCTATTACGACCCGGTCGACCAGGTGGTCTACACGGATGCCGGATTCGTCTGGATCTTGCCTGCCGGCGCCTTGCTGGCCGTCGGCCTGCTGTGCGCCTGGCGGGGCTGGCGGCGCTGAACCGCTGGCCGGGACGCGGCAACGGCCTTCCAATGAGGCGCGCCGGCATGCAGTGTGCGCAGGCCGGCGCGGCGGGACAAGCGGGAACACCCGGAATCGCGCTTCAGTGCGCGCGATAGCCGCGGCTGGTCATGCAGGAATCGAGCGCCCGGTTATAGGAGTCCACCATGACCTGGGTGGTCCATTGCGTGATGGTGGCCGGGTCATAGCCGCTCTGGTTCATGGCCCAGCGCTGGCAGTCCACGGTGGCGTTGGCCTGCGCGCTGTTGACGGGCGGTACGGATTCGTACTGCACCGGCTCGTATTGAGGCTGGGGCGCGGCATAGACGGGCGGCGCCACATAGACCGGCGCGTTGTAGACGGGGGCCGCGTAGACCGGCGGGCTGGTGTAGCCCACGCCCGACGAGTAGACGCCTGCCTGGGTGTAGGAAGGCCCGGAATCCGCCGCCAGCAGCAGGCCTATGGTGGCCAGCGCGAACGCGCCGCCTATCCACCAGCCGTCGGAACTGCTGCTGCCGCCATGGTAATTGTGATATCCGCCGTGGTATCCGCCACCGTGATATCCGCCGCCATGGCCGCCGCCCCAATAACCGCCGCCACGCCCGCCAGCCAGGGCAGGCGCGCTTGCCACGGCCAATGCCAGCGCCGCGACGATGGCCATACGGCCAGAAAACCGCTTCATGATCTTGCTCCTGATCCGTCTCGGGGCAGGCGCAACGCCTGGCCCGGGCCGGTATTCCTACTTTACTGCCTGGCCGTTGCCATAAAGTGTCTCAAGCGCTACCGAGATTTCAACTGATTTCAGCGGGGCGCGGGCGATGCCTGCCGGTCGGGCCAGCTGTTGCAGGAATGCGACTCGCCGGGACGCAGGGTGATTTGCGGCTTGTCCTTGAAATACGCGGCGTCGCGGTCCAGGGTCATGTAGGTTTCGTAACCCGCTTTTTCCACGCACCAGTTCCAGAAGTAGACCTGCGAACCGTGGATCACCATGGATTCGGCGCGCCATTCCCGCAAGGCCTCGAAGGTGGCGCCGCCGTCGGCCGCGCTGCGGGTTTCATTGCGGAACTGTTCCCGCCCATAGGGAAAGGTGCTGCTGATCAACACGACCCAGGCATCGGCCAATGGTTGGGAATTTTCGTCCAGCACCGTGGCGTGGGCGTCGGGCTGCATGGTCTTGTAGACCGGGTAGGGCACGCAACCCGAGACCAGGCCGGCGAGGGCGATGGCAGCAACAGCAGGCCAGTACTTTGGATATGACATTGCAATGGTTGTATCCGTGCTGGAAGCCGTGGGTAAAACCAGTGGCTAAAAGCGCCGAAGGGTAGTATTTTCTCGCGATGATTACGGCACGACCTACTTCTTTACCGCAAGACAAGCGTCTCACCAAGGGTGAACGCACACGGGCTCAACTTCTGGAAGTCGCGGCGGCGGAATTCGCGGAACGCGGATTCCAGCATACCCGGATCAGCGACATCGTCGCCCGGGCCGGCGTGACCCAACCTGTCTTCTATCAATACTTCGCCAGCAAGCAGGCGGCCTACGACGAACTGGTGGGCTTGTTCGCCCAGCGTTTGCGGCAGGCCATCGGCCAGGCGCGCTTGCCCGATGATCTGCAAGGCGCCGAACTGGCCGGGCGTCTGCGCCAGAGCGTAAGCGGCCTGCTCGCGATCCTGCAGGAAGATCCCAACCTGACGCGCATCGGCTTCTTCCAGGCCGCCGAGGCCGAGGCGCTGAAGGACGAGCTGGTGACGATGATCACCGGCAACGTGAGCGCCGAGCAGCAGGCCGGCCTGTTCCGCGATGACATACCGTCCGATTGGTTCGCCCAATCGCTGATGGGCATCATCGAACGGTTCACGCGGCAGACGCCGGATGCGGCGCGGCAATTGGTCCTGGCGGAATTCATTACCGATCTGCTATTGGACGGTATACGCAAACGACAACGACAAGCCTCCTAGCCGGAGGCTTTTTTTTGGCCTCGAGGCCGCCCCAGCCTGTCCAATCCTCAGGCCCAGGTCTCTTGCAGATGCGCCCATTTCGGCTGGCCGCTGGCCTGGACCGTGAACAGGACGGTGGCGCGCCGCTGGGTCGCGCCGGCAGTCCAGGCATGGCGCTCGCGGTAGCTCAGCAAGACCGAAGCCGTGTCGGCATGCAGCACGGCCAGCTCGTCGATATCGATCTTCAAGCCTGGGCGCGCGCCGCGCAGGCTGGCGAACAGGGCGGGCAAGGCCGTGGCGGACAGGCGCTGGCCGTCGGCCGCGATCATGCTGAAGCCAGGCGCAAAACTCTCCAGCAGGTCGGCCAGTTGGCTGTCCGGTGCGTCGGGCGAGCCTATCCATTGTTCGATGCGGGTATGGGCGTCGAGCGCCAGGCGCTGGCAGTGCGAGGAAAGGTCGGGCATGGGGATGGATTCCAGTAAGGGAGCGTCATTCTAGGAGTCCTGTCGTTCCCAAAAAATGCCTTATGGATAGATATACTGTTCGTGTTTTTTTGACAATTCGTAGCTGCCTTCCATGATCAATCTGAATCGTCTGGCGATGTATGCGGCGGTGGTCGAGGCCGGTTCGTTCACGGCGGCGGCCGATGCGCTGGGCACGACCAAGGCGGTGGTCAGCTTCAATATCAAGCAGCTGGAACAGGAACTGGGCGTGGCGTTGTTGACGCGCAGCACCCGACGGCTGGCCCTGACGGAGGCGGGCGAAGGCTTCTACGGCCATTGCGCCCGCCTGCTGCGCGAGGCCGAAACCGCCGTGGACGAGGCGCGTTCCGGGCAGACGGCCTTGTCCGGCAGCCTGCGGGTCACGGCGTCGGTGGACTACGGCAACCTGGTGGTGGCGCCGGCGCTGGCGGCTTATGCGCGCGAGCATCCCGCCCTGCGGGTCAGCTACCGCGCCGGTTCGGCGCATGCGGACTTGATCGCCGAGCGGCTGGACTTGGCGATCCGGGTGGGGGCGCTGGAAGACTCCAGCTACCGCGCCACGCGGATCGGCCAGTTCAGGTTATGGCTTGTGGCCAGTCCTGCGCTGCTGGCCCAACATGGCATGCCGCGCACGCCGCAGGCGCTGGCGGCGCTGCCGTGGCTGGCCAACAGGCCGGGGCGCAGTGACCGCTGGCGGCTGACGGACGGCAAGGGCCGCGAGCATGAACTGCGCGTGGCGCCGGTGGCGCAGGCTGATACGGCCTCGGCGCTGCTGGCGTTCGCTACGGCGGGATGCGGCGTGGCCGCGCTGCCCGAATGGCTGCTGGAAGAACCGCTGGCGCGGGGCGCGCTGCAACGCGTTCTGCCCTCGTACACCTTGCCGCGCCAGGAGGTCTACGCGGTCTATCCCGACACCCGCCACGTCAGCGCCAAGGTGCGGCGCTTCATCGATTTCCTGCGGGCGCGACTGGGGCCGTCCGGCAAGCCTTAGGGGCGGCGCAAGGTCCTTTTGAACTTGCACAGGCCCTGGCGTCGCGTCTCAGCGCTTCAATGCCGGCGTGTCGCCCGCGCCCAGGTCCCAATACAGCCCCGTCATCAGGCCCAGCGCCTGCCGCAGCAAGGCCGGCGGCAGATGTTCGTTCGGCGCGTGCTGGGAGCAACCTGGATAGGAATGTGGCACCCAGATCGTGCGCAGGCCCAGCACGTCGGTGAAGATGTCGTTGGGCAGGGAGCCGCCCAGGTTGGGCAGCACGGCGGTCTTGGCGCCAGAGGTGCGTTCCAGCGAATCCACCGCCCAGCGCACCCAGGCGTCGTCCGGGTCGATGCGGGTGGCGCGGAACATGTTCTCGCGCGTCAACGTTATCTGGACCATCGGGAAGCCCTGGCGGTCCAGGTGTCGGCGCAGGGCCGGGACCAGGTCGTCCGGGTCCACACCCACCACGAAGCGCAGCTGGCAACGCGCCCAGGCGCGCGGCGGAATGGCGTTGACGGGGGTGTCGGGGTTTCCGGTCTTGTAGGCCAGGACCTCGAACGAGCACCAGCCGAACACGCGCTCGGCGGGCGACAGGCCCGGTTCGCCCCACCAGGGTTCGATCTCGGGACCGTCGGCGCCGCCGTCCACCTGGCAGTCGGCCAGGGCGCGCCGCACCGCGTCGGGAAGCTCGCGCGGCACCCATTCGGGGATGCGGATCTGGCCGGTGGGCGAGACCAGCGTGGAGATCGCATGGGCCAGTTGGATGCCGGGGTTGGAAATCAGGCCGCCCCAGTTGCCCGAGTGGTGGCCGCCCGCGCGGGCCTCGATGCTCAGGTCGAAGTTCAGGCTGCCGCGCGCGCCCAGGAATATCGTGGGGCGTTCCGCGCTCAGTCGCGGCCCGTCCGAGGCGATGAGCAGGTCTGCCGCCAGCATCGCGCGATGTTCCTCGCACAGGTCGCGCAGGCCCATGGAGCCGGTTTCCTCGCCCATCTCGATCAGGTACTTGGCGTTGAAGCCGAGCTTGCCGCGCGTTTCCAGCACCAGCCGCAGCGCTTCCATGTTGATGCTGTGCTGGCCTTTGTTGTCGGCGATGCCGCGGCCGTACCAGCGGCCCTCGGCCTCGGTCAGCGCCCAGGGCGACAGGCCTTCCTTCCACTCCTTTTCCAGGCCGCGGATGACGTCGCCATGGCCGTAGCCCAGCACGGTGGGCAAGGACGGATCCTCGATGCGTTCGGCGTAAAGGAACGGCGCCAGCGCTTTCGGGTGGGTCAGCGTGCGGCAGGTGAAGCCCAGAGCCTCGAAGGCCGGCCGGATCTCGGCTTCCAGATAGGCGGCGAGTTCGGGCGCGCGCGCCGGATTCTGGCTTTCGGTGGGTTGCGCCAGGCGGCGCGCCAGCAGGGCGCGGAACGCGCCGGAATCAAAACACTGTTCCGCCTGGGCGATGGCTTGTGCGCGGGTCATGATGGCTGGACTCCGTTGGAGATAGGGGGATAGAGGTGGCAGGCCACCACGGATTGCTCGCGCCGGATCAAGGCCGGGCGCTCGGTCTTGCATTGCGCCATGGCCTGTTGGCAGCGCGGATGGAAGGGGCAGCCGGAAGGCGGGCGCAGCGGGTCCGGGAACGACAGGCCCAGCCCCATGTCGGGGATGCCCAGGCCGGGTTCGGGCGTCAGCACCGAGGCCAGCAGCGCCTGCGTGTAGGGATGGCGCGGGTCGTGGAACAGCTGCGCGGTAGCGGCGGATTCCACCACGCGACCCAGATACATCACCGCCACATGGGTGGCGATGTGCTCGACCACCGCCAGGTTGTGGCTGATGAAGACATAGGTCAGGTTGAATTCGCGCCGCAGGTCCATCAGCAGATTCATGATCTGCGCCTGCACCGACACGTCCAGCGCCGAGGTCGGCTCGTCGCAAATGACGATCTCGGGATGCATCACCAGCGCGCGTGCGATGGCCACGCGCTGGCGCTGCCCGCCGGACAATTGGCCCGGCGTGTTGTGGGCCAGCCGTGGCGGCAGGCCGACGCGTTCCAGCATTTCGATGGCTTTCTGCTGCTTGGGATTGGCGATGCCATGCACTTCCAGCGGCAGCGACACGATGGAGGCGATGGAGCGGCGGGGATTGAGCGAAGAGTACGGATCCTGGAAGATCGGCTGGACACGGCGCGCCAGGGCGCGCCGGCCGAGGCTGCGGATGTCCTGTCCGTCCAGGCGGATCGCGCCTTCGGTCGGTGGCGTCAGGCCCAGGAGCATGCGGGCCAGCGTCGATTTGCCGCAGCCGGATTCGCCCACGATCCCCAGCACGGCGCCGCGCTCCACCGCCAGGTCCACGCCATTGACCGCATGCAGGGTGCTGCGCGGCCGGAACATGCCCGAGCGGATCGAGAACTGCCTGCTGACGGCCTCGGCTTGCAGCAAGGGGCTCATGCCAGGACTCCTTCGGGATGGAGGATGCAGCGCCACTGCTGGCCGGAGGCGGAGGCATGCACGGGGACTTCGTTGCGACATTGCGCTTGCGCATGCGGACAGCGGTCGAAGAAGGCGCAGCCACGCAGCTCGCCCACCAGCGCGGGCACCACGCCCGGGATGGTGCCCAGCGCTTCGCCCGGCGGCGTGCGCCCGGGCACGGGAATACAGCCCAGCAGCCCCCGCGTGTAGGGGTGGCGCGGCGAGGCGAAGAGCTCCGCCACCGGTCCTTCCTCGACGATCTGTCCGGCATACATCACCGCGACCTGGCGCGCGATGCGCGCGACCACGCCCAGGTCGTGGGTGATCAGCACCATGGCAATGCCGAGTTCGGCCTGCAGGTCGGCCAGCAGCCGCAGGATCTGCGCCTGGATGGTGACGTCCAGCGCGGTGCTGGGCTCGTCGGCGATCAGCAGCTCCGGGCCGCACATCAGCGCCATGGCGATCATGACGCGCTGGCGCAGGCCGCCCGAGAGCTGATGCGGATACTGGGATAGCCGTTGCCCGGCCGAGGCGATGCCGACCTTCTCCAGCAGCTCGATCGCGCGGTCGCGCGCCTGCTGCGCGCTGGCTTTGCAATGGTGGATGTAGTGTTCGGTCAACTGCTCGCCGATGGCGTAGGCGGGGTTGAGCGCCGTCATCGGCTCCTGGAAGATCATGGCCATCTTGCTGCCGCGCAGCGCGTTGACGCGCCGCCCGCGCGCGGTGGACAGGTCCTCGCCCAGCACCGACAGCCGGCGGGTGCTGCGCTGCGCGGCCTTGGGCAGGAGGCCCATGATGGCCAGCGAAGTCATGGACTTGCCGCAGCCGGATTCCCCCACCAGGCACAGCGTTTCGCCGCGCCTGACCTGGAACGACACGTCGCGCACCGCGTGCAGGGCGCCGCGCGGCGTGGCGATGTCGACGGTCAGGCCTTGCACGTCCAGCACGATGTCCGTGTCGCTCATGCTCAGCCCCTCTCTTCAGGCGTCAGGAGTTGATGCAGCCCGTCGCCGGCCAGGTTGATCGCGAAGATCAGCAAGGCCAGCGCCGATCCGGGGATGGCGATCAGCCAGAACGAGAAGAACATATAGGCCTTGGCCTCCGAGATCATCAAGCCCCAGGACGGCAGCGGCGGCTGCACGCCCAGGCCCAGGAAGGACAGTGACGCTTCCAGCAGGATGGCGCTGGCGGCCTCCAGCGTGGCGATCACGATCAGCTGCGGCACCACGTTGGGCAGCACCTCGCCCCAGACGATGCGCCAGGTCGAGGCGCCGGCCGCCTGCGCCGCCGCCACGTATTCCAGCGAGCGCACCTGCTGCGTGGCGCTGCGCATCACCACCGCGTAGCGGTCCCACTTGAGCAGCCCCAGCACCAGGATCACCACCCAGAGCGAACCACCGACGATGGCCACCGTAGCCAGCGCCACCAGGATCACGGGCATGGACAGACGGGTGGTGATGAGGAAGGACACCGCCATGTCGACCTTGCCTCCGAAGTAGCCGGCCGCCATGCCCATGGCCGTGCCGATCAGGCCCGAGATCAGCGCCACGCTGATGCCGATCAAGAGCGAGATGCGGGCGCCGTAGAACAGGCGCGACAGGTAGTCGCGGCCGAGCTGGTCGGTGCCCAGCGGATGCAGCCAGGTGCCCTTGGCATACCAGACCGGCGGCGCCGTGCGGTAGGCCAGGTCCTGGAAATAGGGATCATGCGGCGAGATCCAGGGCGCCAACAGCGCGATCAGCACGATGACGAGCAGGATGCCGCCGCCGGCCAGCAGCGCCTTGTTGCGGCGCAGCCGCCGCCAGCGCAGGGCGGACGCCGACAGTTCCAGCGGGGGCTGGACGCCGGGAGCGGACGGGGTCAGGGTAGGCGTGTTCATGTCAGGACACCCGGATGCGCGGGTCCAGCCACGCGTTGGCGATGTCGGCCGCCAGGGTCAGCAGCACGTAGAGCACCGACAGCAGCAGCACGATCAGCTGCATCACGGGATAGTCCTTGTAGGTGATGCTCTGGTAGGCCAGGTAGCCCAGGCCGTCCAGCGCGAAGATGGTTTCGATGACGACCGAGCCGCCCAGCAGGTAGCCCAGCTGCACTGCGGCCAGCGCCACCACCGGCACGATGGCGTTGCGCAACGCGTGCTTGAAGACGATCTTGCGCGCCGGCAGGCCCTTGGCGCGGGCGGTGCGGATGTAGTCGGCGGCCAGGACCTCGATCATGCCGGCGCGGATCAGGCGCATGAAGGCGGGCGCGACGTAGTAGCCCAGTGCGATCGCCGGCATGACGAAATGCTGCCAGCTGCCGCTGCCCGACACCGGCAGGATGCGCAGCGAGATCGAGAACAGCATGATCAGGATCAGCGCGAAGAAGAAGTTGGGCAGCGCCTGTCCCAGCACGGCGACGGCCAGGCAGATGCGGTCGATCAGGCTGCCCTTGTACAGCGCGGCCAGCACGCCCAGCGGAATCGAGATCAGCAGCGCGAAGGCCAGCGCGCCCATGCCCAGCAGCAGCGTGGTCTTGAGCTTGGAGAGGATCAGCGGCCCGGCCTCGGTCTTGAAATACACCGAGGTGCCGAAGTCGCCCTGCAGGATATGCCAGAGCCAGTCCGCATACTGCACGGCCAGCGGCCGGTCCAGGCCGTAGGTCTTGCGGATCATGTCGATGTCGGCCTGGCGCGCGCCTTCGCCGGCCAGGGCCAGCGCCGGGTCGCCGGACAGGTGCAGCAGCAGGAACGCCAGGATCGAGACCGTCAGCGCCACCAGCACCGCCAGGCCCAGGCGCCTGATCGTGAAATACAGCATAGGGCTTCCTCTTCGTTGGACTCACGCCGGCCCGGCGCGATGCCGGCCCGGCGCGGGTCCGCGCCTTATTTCCAGCTCATGTCCCAGAAGCGCACCAGTTCGTCCGAATAGGGCTTGAAGTTCACGTCCTTGGTGGCCACGTAGTAGGCAGGCAAGGTCCACAGCGGCACCGCATAGGTCTTCTGCGCGATCAGGTCCAGCGCCTGCTTGTAGGCGGCGTTGCGCGCGGCGCTGTCGATGGTGCGGTCGCCCTTGGTGAGCAGGTCGCGCACCTGCGGGTCGCGAGTGACGTCGTCGTTGCCGAAGGCGAAGTACACCGGCGTGGAGGCGGACACGTCGTTAACCAGGTTGGAGCCCCAGGTCTGGTGCGTGAGCGAGGCCTTGTTGGCGCGGATCATGTCGCGCATGGCGGCATACTGCAGGAAGTTGAGCTTGGCGCGGATGCCCACCGCCTGCAGGTAGTTGATGATGGCTTCGGTCTGGTTGCGCTCGCGGTAGGCTACCAGGTCGATGTCAAAGCCGTTGGGGTAGCCGGCCTCGGCCAGCAGCTTCTTGGCCTGGGCCGGGTCGTACTTGTAGACCGGGGCGCCTTCCTGGGTGCAGCCCGTCTGGGACGGCGTGCAGATGGTGTTGATGAGGCCGCCGCCTTCGCCCACGATGTTCTTCAGCATGGACTCGCGGTCGATAGCGTGGATGATGGCGCGGCGCACGCGTTCGTCCTTCAGTTGCGGCGCAGGCGTGCCTTCCTGGATGTTCATCTGCATGAACACGATGCGCATGGTGTTGCCGGTGACCATCTGCAGCGAGGGCATGCCGCCCAACTGCTCGGCCTGATCCTTGGGTACGCTCATGATCAGGTCCTCGCCGCCCGAGATGACTTCGGCCATCTGCGTCTGGCGGTCGGGGATGAAGCGGATCACCACCTTGCCGATCTTGGGCTGGGCCTTGGGCGAATCCTTGAAATAGTCGGCATTGCGTTCCAGCGTGATGGACTTGCCCGGCTGGTAGTCCACCACCTTATAGGGGCCCGAGCCCACCGGCTTGGCGTTCATGCCCTTGGGGCCGACTTCCTGGTAGTACTTGGCCGGATGGATGGCGGCGGTGGTGGACAGATACTCCTTGGCGCCCGGGAAGGGCTCCTTGGTGATCAGGCGCACCTTGTACTTGTCGATCTTCTCGACCTTGTCGATCCAGGCCACGTTCTGCTGCGTCACGGCCTTGTTCTTCGGATCCGCCACGTAGTTCAGTGTGTACACCACCGAGTCCGCGTCGAACTCTTCGCCGTTATGGAATTTGACGCCTTGGCGCAGTTCGAATTCCATGGTCTTGTCGTCGACCTGCTTCCAGCTCTTGGCGAGCTGGCCCTTGTATTCGTTGGTGACCGGGTCGCGGTAGAGCAGGGTGTCCCAGACGTTGGCGGCGATGATGACGCCGATCCGCACGTTGTTGTAGTAGGGGTCCACGCTCTCGGGCGCCTGGTCGTAGGCCATGCGCAAGGTGTCGTCCTTCTTGCCGGCCAGCGCCGGCTGGGCCGCCAGCGTGGCGCAGGCCAGCAGGGCGGCGGCCAGGGCCTTGAGGGGGATGGGGCTGCGCCGGGTTGGCGCGGATGCTGCGGGGGTGATGCGGAAATCAGTCATGGTGAGGCTCCTGTGGAAGTCACTGCACGTACTGCGTATCTGCCATCTTCTATTGATGCGGGCGGCGTGGCCCGCTGTACTGCTTGTGCAAGAGGGGACGTCAGCCCGAATCGGCCGCAGCGGCAGGCGCCTGGCCCAAGGTCTTCAAAGCGGCCTCGCATTTGCGCTGCAAGTGCTGGCGCATGATGCCGGCCAGCCGGTCGGCGTCGCGCGCGTCCAGGGCCTCGGCCATCTCGATGTGCTCGCGCATCGCCAGATCCCATTTCTGGCGATTCTCGTTCGAGACGAAGCGCAGGTTCTGGATGCGCGCATTCTGGGCGTCATACAGCTGCTTGAGCAGGCTGTTGTGCGCGGCCAGACTGATGCGTTCGTGAATCGCTCGATTGGTCTGGAAGTAGGTGGGCAGGTCGTGGCGCGCGTGGCTGGCCATCATTTCGTAGGTCAGTGCGCGGATCTCGGCGATCTCGGTGTCCGTGGCCCGCTCGCAGGCCAGCCGGCAGGACATGGCTTCCAGCCCGCCTATGACCTCGAAGGCTTCGCGGATGTTGGCCTCCGACAGCGCCACCACCTGCGCGCCGCGGTTCGGCTCGATCTGCACCAGCCCTTCGGCGGCCAGCACGCGGAAGGCTTCGCGCAAGGGTGTGCGGGACACGCCCAGCAGGTCGCAAAGGGTGCGCTCGTTCAGCCGCGTGCCGGGCGGAAATTCACCCTGGATGATGCGTTCGCGCAATTGCCCGGCCACCGTGCCCGGCAGCGTGCGGCCGTTGCCCGTGCCGCGGGCCGCAGGCGGCGGCGCGGTTTCGGCAGCCACGCTGGCGGCGCCGGAATCAGGCATCAGGCTGGAAACGCTGCTCATTGGTATACAAAAATTCCCCGTGTTTTGCGAGACTATAAACCTGTACTTCGGTATCGCCCGATGGGTGTATACCCTAGGTTATTAACGTAAAAACAATGGGATAGAGTGATGCATGCCGCAAGTCCGCATGCCGGGCATCCCCTGCTTGTTTGCTTGGCGCCTTTTGTTGGTATACAAAAATATTCCACTTTGGGACTACGCATGCTTACCCTGAACAGTCATCCGTCCGGCCGGCATTTCCTGCAGATTCCGGGGCCGACCAACGTGCCCGACCGCGTGCTGCGCGCCATCGACCAACCCACCATCGACCATCGCGGACCGGAGTTCGGCGCGTTGGGCCTGGCGGTGCTGGAAGGCATCAAGCACGTGTTCCAGACACAGTCGCCGGTGGTGATCTTCCCGTCGTCCGGCACCGGCGCCTGGGAGGCCGCGCTGGTCAATACCCTGTCGCCCGGCGACCGCGTGCTGATGGTCGAGACGGGCCATTTCGCCAGCCTGTGGCGCAAGCTGGCGGGGCGGCTGGGCCTGGAAGTGGACTTTCTGGAAGGCGACTGGCGCCACCCTGTGGACGCGGCGGCCATCGCCGCCCGCCTGGCTGACGACAAGGAACGTGAGATCAAGGCCGTGTGCGTGGTGCATAACGAAACCTCTACCGGCGTGACGAGCGACATTGCGGCCGTGCGCGCCGCGATCGACGGCGCCGCGCATCCGGCGCTGCTGATGGTGGACACCATCTCGTCGCTGGGCTCCATCGACTACCGCCACGACGAATGGGGCGTGGACGTGACCGTGGCCGGTTCGCAAAAGGGCCTGATGCTGCCGCCTGGTCTGGCCTTCAACGCCGTCAGCGCACGCGCCCTGGCCGCGGCCGACGTGGCGAAGCTGCCGCGTTCGTACTGGGACTGGCGCGAGATGCTCACCGCCAATGCCCGCGGCTACTTTCCGTACACGCCTTCGACCAATTTGCTCTATGGCCTGCACGAGGCCCTGGCCATGCTGCGCGAAGAAGGCCTGCCGCAAGTCTTCGCGCGCCATCAGCGCCACGCCCAGGCCACGCGTCTGGCCCTGGCCGGCTGGGGATTGGAACTGCTGAGCCTGGACCCGGCTGCGCACAGCCCGGCGCTGACTGCGGCGATCATGCCGCAAGGCCACAGCGCCGATGCCTTCCGCAAGGTGGTGCTGGAACACTTCGACATGTCGCTGGGGCAGGGGCTGGGCAAGCTGACCGACCGCGTGTTCCGCATCGGCCACCTGGGTCACTTCAACGACCTGACGCTGTGCGGCACCTTGGCCGGCGTGGAAATGGGCCTGGCCGCGGCAGGCGTGCCGCATCGAGCGGGCGGCGTGCAGGCGGCAATGGAATTCCTGGCCGGGGCGCGGACAAGCGCCCCGGCCTGAGACACACACATAACGAGGGAAACAATGAACACACTCATGCAGCAGGCGATCCAGTTCGCCAACGACCACGAATCCGCCTGGGACCGCAGCGTCAAGGGCAACTTCGGCGTGCACCTGAACGATCCGCCGCCCTGGAATCGCCTGCTGGGTCCCATCCACGACCGCGGCCCAGTGTCCGGCGTGGTCACCGTGAGCGGCGAGACCATCGCGTCCTGGGGCGAGCCCGAGCGCGCCGACCTGACCTTCAGCGTGGCCAAGCTCTATCTGGCAATCCTGGCCGGCGTGGCCCACGACCGCGGCCTGTTGCCGGACGTGGACGAACCCGTGGGCAAGCGCGTGCGCGGCATCGGTTTCGACGAAGGGCAGAACGCCGACATCACCTGGCGTCATCTGCTGCAGCAGACCAGCGAATGGGAGGGCGAACGCTTCGGCGTGTCCGACCAGGCCGACCGCTACCGCGCCGTCACCTTTGGCGTGCCGCCGGACGGCAAGAAGGGCGAGGCGCGGCCCTTGCAGCGTCCAGGCACGTACTGGGAATACAACGACGTGCGCATCAACCAGCTGTCGTACGCGCTGCTGCACCTGTTCCGCAAACCTTTGCCCGAAGTCTTCCGCGAAGCCGTCACGCGTCCCATCGGCGCCAGCGAAAACTGGCAATGGGTGGGCTACGACAACGCCTGGGTCGACATCGATGGCCAGCGCATGCCGTCCGTGCCGGGCGGCTCGCACTGGGGCGGAGGCATGTCGATCAGCGCCCGCGACCAGGCGCTGATCGGCCAGATGCTGTTGAACGACGGCATGGCCAACGGCCGCCGCATCCTGTCCAGCGAGTGGATCCGGGATATGCGCACGCCATGCGCGATCGCGCCGTATTACGGCTATTTGATCTGGCTGAATCATGAAGGCCGTGTATTTCCGAGCGTGCCGGCTTCCAGCTTCTTTGGCGTGGGGGCGGGTAGCTCGTTTACCTGGGTGGAGCCTGAACGGCAGATGGTGGTGATCGTGCGCTGGCTGGATTCGGCCCATGCGGATGCGTTGTTCGGGAAGATCCTGGCGGCGGTGGACGCTGGCGTGTAGGGAGTTTTGGCTTGGCTTTTGGTGTTCGGGATATGGGGATGGGCTTCGAGCTTGCGGATATCGGGGTTCTTTAGCCGCCGAGGCTGCCCTGCGCCATTCCGATGCTCGCCCCGGCGGGGCTGCGCTTCGGATGGCTCCGGGGTCCTCGGCTGACAGTCGCCTGATGCATTGGTTTCGGACCTCGTCCATGGGCAGATGCCTTGAGCCGGGGGCCGGGCGGAGGGATCCGAAGCGCAGCCCCACCGGGGCGAGCATCGGAATCCCGCAGTCCGGCCATCGGCGGTTCAAGAACGCTGCCTCACAACATCGAAGTGGGGGCGGCAGGGCTTCGAGCTTGCGGATGTCAGCGTTCTATAGCCGCCGAGGCTGCCCTGCGCCATTCCGATGCTCGCCCCGGTGGGGCTGCGCTTCGGATGGCTCCGGGGTCCTCGGCTGGTAGGAGCCTAATGCATTGGTTTCGGAACCCGTTCAGGGGTAGATGCCGTGAGCCGGTGGCCGGGCGGAGGGATCCGAAGCGCAGCCCCACTGGGGCGAGCATCGGAATCCCGCAGTCCGGCCACCGGCGGTTCAAGAACCCCGGCCTTACAAAACCGATCATCAACAATCCAACCAACAATGCCTTAGGTGCAAATTTGACGGGCGCGGGCCTGCCGTTGCATGCTCGCGTCTAATCCATTTCCGTGAATGAGAGGAAGCCAACCATGAACTACCGCCGCCTCGGCCGCAGCAATCTCCGCGTCTCTCCGCTCTGCCTGGGCACCATGATGTTCGGCGAGCAAACCCCCGACGACGAAGCCGCCCGCGTCGTCGCGTCCGCGCGTGACCATGGTTTGAACTTCATCGACACCGCCGACGTCTACAACGGCGGCCGCTCCGAAGAAGTGGTCGGCAAGCTGCTGAAAGGCCAGCGCCACGACTGGGTGCTCGCCAGCAAGATCGGCAACGCCGTCGGTGAAGGCCCGAACCAGGCCCATTATTCGCGCCAGTGGCTGATTCGCGGCGTGGAGGACAGCCTCACGCGCCTGGGCACCGATTTCATGGACATCCTCTACCTGCACCGCGACTACCACGAGGAAAACCTCGAAGAGGCCCTGTGGGCGCTGGGCGACCTGATCCGCGCTGGCAAGCTGCGCAGCTTCGGCCTGTCCAACTTCCGCGGCTGGCGCATCGCCGAAGTGATGCGCCTGTGCGAAAAGCTCGGCGTGCCGCAACCCGTGGTGTGCCAGCCTTACTACAACATGCTCAACCGCGGTCCCGAAGTCGAGATCCTGCCCGCCTGCAAGCACTACGGCCTGGGCGTCGTGCCCTACAGCCCGATCGCGCGCGGCGTGCTCACCGGCAAGTACCTGCCGGGCCAGGCGCCCGCGGCCGACAGCCGCGCCGGACGCGGCGACCGCCGTATCCTGGCCACCGAGTTCCGGGAAGAGTCCCTGGAAATCGCGCAGAAGCTGGTGGCGCATGCCGCCGCCCGTGGCACGCAGGCGGGGCATTTCGCTACCGCCTGGGTGCTGGCCAATCCCGTCATCACCGCCGTCATCGCCGGCCCGCGCACGCTGGCGCAGATGGAGGACTACTACGCGGCCCTGGACGTGAAGATCACGGCCGAGGACGAGGCCGTCGTCAATGACTGGGTCACGCCGGGCCATGCTTCCACTCACGGCTACAACGATCCCAACTATCCGTTCTACGGCCGTCCGGTGGCAGCTGCCTGAGGCGGGCAATCCCAAGATAAAAGCGCCGGCTCATATGGCCGGCGCTTTCACGTTCAGGCCTTGCCCAATCCCCCGCGCGGCATGGCATTTGCCGCCGCTTCCAGTTCCGCCGGCTGCGCGCCACGCCCGATCAGCATGGCGCAGATCGCCGACACCACCCCCGCGAACAGCACGTACAGGCAGATCAGCCAAGGCTGGCCGCCGCCCGTCTTCAACAGCGCGGTCGCGATGATGGGCGTGATGCCCGAGGCGAAGATGCCCGAGAACTGATAGACGAAGGAAATTCCCGTGTAGCGCACCTTGGCGTCGAACAGCTCGCAGAACAGCGCCGCCTCCGGTCCGTACACGGCGGCGTACAGGATGCCGAACGGAATGATGATGGCCAGCCAGATCAGCATCACGCTGCCCTGGCTGTTGAGCATCAGCCAGAAGCCGGGGAAGGACGCTGCAGCAGTGATGAGCGAGCCCCAGAAGTAGACCCGGGTTCGGCCGATGCGGTCGGACAGGCGGCCGAAGAAGGGGATGAAGAAGCACATCACCAGGGCCGCGGCCATCACGCCGATCAGCGCTTCGGTGCGCGTGATCTGCACGGTCTGCGTCAGGTACGAGATCGAGAACACGCCGAACACGTTGAAGAACACGCCGTCGATGTAGCGGGCGCCCATGCCCTTGAAGACATTGCCCGGATAGCGCTTGAGCATGTCGAAGAAGGGGATGCGGCTTTCGGCGTTGTTGGCCTTGACCGCCGCGAACTCGGGCGTTTCCTTGATGTTCAGGCGGATGTACATGCCCACCAGCACCATCGCGGCCGATGCCAGGAAGGCGATGCGCCAACCCCAGGCCATGAACTGCTCATCCGTCAGCAGGGTGGATAGCAGCGCCACCGTGCCAGAGGCCAGGCACAGTCCGATCGCCAGCCCGATCTGCGGCAGCGAGGCGTAGAAGCCTTTCTTGCCGGGCGGGGCGTATTCATAGGCCATCAGCACCGCGCCGCCCCATTCGCCGCCTAGCCCGATGCCCTGGAACACGCGTAGCAGAAGCAGCAGAATCGGTGCCCAGATGCCGATGCTGTCGTAGGTCGGCACCAGCCCGATCAGGAAGGTGGCGATGCCCATGATCATCAGCGTCATCACCAGCATGCTCTTCCTGCCGATGCGGTCGCCGAAGTGGCCGAAGATCAGCCCGCCCAGCGGCCGGGTGATGAAGCCTACGGCGAAGGTGGTATAGGCCAGCATGGTCGAGATCGTCGGGTCGCCCGTGGGGAAGTACAGCTTGTTGAACACGATGCCCGCGACGACGCCATACAGGAAAAAGTCGTACCACTCGATGGTGGCGCCGATCAGCGACGCGGCGACGACTTTGCGCACCGCGGCTTCGTTTTGCTTGGCCATGTCTAGTCTCCTTTGGTGGGGCGGTCGGGCAATCTGCGTTGTCCTGCGCCTTGGGGGGTTCTGCTATCCGGGGTCCGTCATCTCCGATTCAGGCGGCGACGCGCAGCGCCTGCGGCTGTGCTTGCCTGAGGTCCTGCAACATGAAATCGGCCGCGCGTTCGGCCAGCATCACCACGGGCACGTTGGTGTTACCTGAAACCAGCGTGGGCATGATCGAGCAGTCCACCACGCGCAGTCCCGCCACGCCATGCACGCGCAGGCGCTCGTCTACCACGGCCATGGGGTCGCTGGACGGTCCCATCTTGGCGGTGCCGGACGGGTGGAAGATCGTGGCGCCGTATTCGCGGCAGAAGTGCAGGATCTCGTCGTCCGTGCGCACGTCCGCCCCGGGCCGGAACTCGCGCTTCATCAGGCCGGCCAGCGGCTCGGTGGCGGCGAGCCCGCGCGCATACTTCACCGCGGCCACGGCCATGTGGCGGTCCAGTTCGGTGGACAGGTAGTTCGGCTGCATGGACGGCGCCTCGAAGGGATCCGTGCTGCGCAGCTGGACCCGGCCACGCGACGAGGGCCGCAACTGGCAGACGGAATACGTGCAGCCCGAGAACGGATGCACCTTGCCGCCCGCCATGTCGGCGGACAGCGTGGCGAAATGGAACTGCGTGTCGGGCGTGCGGCTGGCCGGATCGACCCGGCAGAACACGCCGCCCTGGTTGATGCCCACGGCCAGCGGCCCGCCGCGGAACAACAGCCATTCCAGACCCATGCGGGCGCGGCCCGTCAGGCTGCGCAACTGGTCGTTGGTGGTGATGGGGCGGGTGGTTTCGTAGATCAGACGGATTTGCAGGTGGTCCTGCAGGTTCTCGCCCACGCCGGGCAGGTCGCGCACGACGCCGATGCCGAACTGGCGCAGCAGGGCGGCAGGCCCGACGCCGGACAGCTGCAGCAGCTGAGGCGATTGCAAGGCGCCGGCGCACAGCACGACTTCGCGGCGGGCGCGCACGGTGTGCACCTGGCCGTCGCGCCGGTAGCGCACGCCGCAGGCTCGCTTGCCCTCGAACAGCACGGCCATGGCGTGTGCGTCGGTTTCCACGTGCAGATTGCTGCGGCCTTGGGCGGGGCGCAGGTAGGCGACCGCAGTGGAGCAGCGGCGGCCATTGCGCGTGGTGAGCTGGTAGTAGCCCACGCCCTCCTGGTCGCCGGTATTGAAGTCCTGCACATGCGGCAGGCCCAGCTTTTGCGCCGCGCCGATCAGCGCTTCCACCAAGGGATGCGGCGTCTTGATCGAGGTGGCGTTGAGCATGCCTTCGGTGCCGCGCGTGGGGCCAGGACCCAGGTCATTGTTTTCAAGCTTGCGGAAGTAGGGCAGGCATTCGTCCCAGCTCCAGCCGGGATTGCCGGCGGCGGCCCAGGCGTCATAGTCCTGCCGCTGGCCGCGGATATAGATCAAGCCGTTGATGGAGCTGGAGCCGCCCAGCGTGCGGCCGCGCGGCCAATAGATGCGCCGGTCCAGCATGCCGGGATCGGGGTCGGTGTAGTAGCCCCAGTTCAGGACCTTGTGGAACATCGTCTTGCCGTAGCCGATGGGGATGTGTATCCACGGGTTGCTGTCCTTGGGGCCGGCTTCCAGCAGGCAGACGCTATGCGTGCCGCTGGCGCTCAGCCGGTTGGCCATCACGCATCCGGCCGAGCCGGCGCCAACCACGATGTAATCCACGGTATCGGACATGTCCGCAAGCTCTCCCTGCAGCCGGGCGCCGCGCCTGGCCTACGGCGCGTTAACCCTGCTTGTCGTTGTGGGGCGCACTTATATACTGGATCGATGCCGGGGCTTGGGTGCTCCGTCATTTGTGGCGATTCTAGGAAGCACGCGCGCAGAACAAAGCACAACAGGCGCAGGGGCGGAAAAGTGGAACAGAATATGCAGATTCAGTTTCAAAATCGCGGTGCAGCATCGGCGCAGCAGGCCGACGACGCCGCGACCCAACAGGAAGCCGCGCGTTCGCTGCGCGCGCTGGTGGTGCTGGACCATCTGGCGCGGGCCCAGCATCCACCCACGCTGGCGCAACTGGCGCAGCGGCTGGACATGCCCAAGACCACTTTGATGCGCTTGCTGGCGGCCATGCAGCGCGCCGGCTTCGTGGCTGCGACTCCCACCGAGAACGGTTTCGTGCCGGGACCGCAAGCAGCGACCTTGGCGCTGGCTACCTTGCGCGCATCGGCATTCACTCGCGCCTGCCGTGCCGTGCTGGCGCAACTGGTCGGCACTCTGGGCGAAACCTGCAACCTGACCGCGCCCGACGGCGACCGCGTGATCTACATGGAACGCGTCGAAACGGCCGAGCCGCTGCGCCTGTTCTTCGCCGTGGGCAGCCACGTGCCCATGCATTGCACCGCCAGCGGCAAGCTGTTCCTGGCGTCCATGAACCGGCTGGAGCGCGGGCGGGTGCTGGCGCGCCTGCCGCTGACGCGCAACACACCGCGCACGCTGACGGATCCGGCCAGGCTGGAGGAAGAGCTCGAACGGTTGGCGGCGCGCGGCATCGGCATCGACAACGAGGAGTTCGTGCGCGGGATGAGCGCCGTGGCTGTGCCGGTGCGCGACGCGGACGACCGGGTGGTGGCGGCGGTGGCCTGCCATGCGCCGACCGCGCGCGTGATGCTCGACGATCTGCTGCGCGCCGTGCCGGTGTTGGAACGCGCGGCGCGGGCCATGCATGACGTGCTGGCGCAGCACCGAACTGGCGCGGCATAACGGCCCGGCCTCAGGCCTGCGGGTTTTCAATCAGGTGTGAACAGGTCCGGCGGCAGCCGGGCCACGGCGTCGTAGGTCAGGCGGATGTGGGCGGCCAGCAGGTCACAGGCGCGGTCGGCATCGCGGGCCAGCGTGGCGTCCAGAATGCCTTTGTGTTCGTCGTCCAGATTGCGGGCGATAGGTTTGCGCGTGACGGTCAGGCGGCGGTAGCGCTCGGCCTGCTGGTACAGGATGCCCAGGAAATGATGCAGCCAGCGCGAGGGACAGGCGCGGATCAGTTCGCGGTGGAACTCGCGGTTGCGCTGCTCCCATTCTTCAAAGCGGGTGTCGGGGTCGGCGGCCAGGCGCTGTTCGGCCTTGCTCAGGCGGTGGAAGGCGGCCAGCACGGCGCTTTCCCAGTCGTCGTCGCCTAGCGCAATGGACTGGCGCAATGCCTGGGTTTCGAGCAGCACGCGGTTCTCGGTGATGTCGCGGAAGTCTTCCAGCGAAATCGGCGTGACGTGGAAGCCGCGCTGCCCTTGCGCGATGACCAGCGCGTCCGACACCAGCAGCGCCAGCGCTTCGCGCAAGGTGCCCGCGCCCACGCCGTAATCGTCCTTCAGATGCTCGACCCGCAGGCGCGAGCCTGGCGGATGCACGCCCTGGATGATGTCGCGGCGCAGGTTGACATAGGCCGCGCCGACCAGGGTGTTGGCCGAGGCGGAATGGGCAAGCGGGGGGAGAGTGGCACCGTCTGACATGGGGCTACTTTATCACTGTGATAAAAAAATCTCGATAAAAATTATTGACGCCGAGATTTATGCTGCTTATCGTAGAAAAAAGGCGTCGCGATCACGATCGGCACTCAGCCGGCGGCAGACGCGCCAGGAGACTAGCAGTGACACGGCTACACGACGTCCGGCATGCCCGGCTGCGCACCCGCAATCTGTCCGAAACGCCCGCCCGCCGGCCTTTGCTGCGATCGGTGCTGCGCCATATTGCGGCCTGCGCCGCCGCCTTGGCCGCCTTGGCCGCCAGCCCCGTGGCCAGCGCCGACAACTGGCCGTCGCGGCCCGTCACCATCCTGGTCAACGGCGGCCCCGGCAGCCTGCCGGACCTGTTCGCCCGGCCCCTGGCCGAACGCCTGCACCATGCCCTGGGCCAGCCCGTGGTGGTCGAAAACAAGCCGGGCGCGGGCGGCATGCTGGCGATGCAGCAGCTGAAATCCGCGCCGGCCGACGGCCACACGCTGGCCCTGGTCACCAACGCCCACCTGGTGTGGAACCCCTATATTTTTCCGGCCCTGACCTACGATCCGGCGCGCGACCTGCAGCCGGTCAGCCCGCTGGCGGTCATCCCCATGGCGCTGACGGTCAATGACAAGCTGCAGGCCAAGTCCCTGGACCAGTTGCTGGCGCTGGCGCGCCAGAAGCCTGGCCGGCTGAACTACGCGTCCTCGGGCAACGGCAGCCCGCCCCACGTGCTGTTCGAGATGCTGCGCGAACAGGCCGGCGTCGACATCATGCACGTCCCGTTCAAGACCGGCACCGGTGCGCTGAATTCGGTGCTGGCGGGCGACACGGAAATCTACTTCGCCGGCACCGCCCTGGTGGAGCCCATGGTCAAGGAAGGACGCCTGCGCGTGCTGGCCATGAGCGAAACCGTGCCCGACGCGGCCTTCGGCAAGGCGCCGACGCTGGCGGCCAGCCATTTCACGGGCTTCGAGGGCGCGGTGTGGCTGGGCGTGGCGGCGCGCGCCGGCACGCCGGATGCCATCGTGCAGCGGCTCAACGAAGAAATCGGCCGCGCGCAGCAGGACGGCGCGCTCAAGCAGATGTACGCCAGCCACGGCTCCTTGCCGTACCATCTGGCGGCGGCGGCCTTCGCCCAGCGCGTCGCAGCCGAGCGGGACACTTCCGGTCCCGTGCTGCGCAAGCTGGGCATCAAGCCCGATTGAACTTCCTACTTCCAACCCTGGTATCCGGGGCTCCGCTTGCGGGGCCCGCAGCATCTTATGAACCTGATCGAAGAGATTGTTGAAAACTCCCCGTCCATCCGCGACATCCGCAGGGACATCCATGCGCATCCGGAACTGGCGTTCGAAGAGAACCGCACCTCCGACCTGGTGGCCCAGCTGCTGGAAAGCTGGGGCATCCCGGTGCATCGCGGCTTCGGCAAGACTGGCCTGGTGGGCGTGATCCGCAACGGCGACTCCGGGCGCACGCTGGGATTGCGCGCCGACATGGATGCGCTGCCCATGCACGAGGTCAACCAGTTCAGCCACGCCAGCAAGCATCCCGGCGTCATGCACGCCTGCGGCCACGACGGCCATACCGCCATGCTGCTGGGCGCGGCCCAGCACCTGGCGCACCATCGCAACTTCGACGGCACCGTGTACCTGATCTTCCAGCCCGCCGAAGAGCGCGGCGGCGGCGCGCGCGAAATGATGCGCGACGGCCTGTTCGAGAAATTCCCCATGGAAGCCGTGTACGGCATGCACAACATGCCCGGCATTCCGGTCGGCTGCTTCGCCTCGTCAGCAGGGCCGGTGCTGGCGTCCAACAGCGAATTCCACGTGACCATACGCGGCAAGGGCGGCCACGCGGCCATGCCGCATCTGGCCATCGATCCCATTCCCGCGGCGGCCCAGATGATCGAGGCCTTCCAGACCATCATCAGCCGCAACAAGAAGCCGCTGGAGACGGCGGTCATTTCGGTGACCACGGTGCAGGCGGGCGGCGTGGTCAACGTCATCCCCGACACCTGCGAACTGCGCGGCACGGTGCGCGCCTATACCCGCGAAACCCTGGACCTGATCGAGCGCCGCATGGGCGAGGTCGCGCAGCACGTGGCCGGCATGTTCGGCGCGCAATGTGAATTCGTCTTCACGCGGCACTATCCCTCGACCATCAACCACGAAGCCGAGACCGCCTTCATGCGCACCGCGCTGACCCAGGTGGTGGGCCAGGAGCGCGTGTTGGTGCAGGCGCCCATCATGGCGGCCGAAGACTTTTCCTTCATGCTGGAAGAGGTGCCCGGCAGCTATTGCTTCATCGGCAACGGCGAAGGCGATCACCGCGAGCCCGGCCATGGCGAAGGTCCGTGCCTGGTCCACAATACCAGCTACGACTTCAACGACGCGCTGCTGCCCATCGGCGCCAGCGCCTTCGTGAAGCTGGCTGAGAACTGGATGCCGCGCAAGTAGCGGCGCGAGGGCCCCGGCGGCGGTCGCGCCGGGGCCACGCGGCCATCAGCCTCAGTGGCTGGAACCGGCCTGCACCGACAGTTCGTGGTTGCGCGTGCGCACCAGCAGCGCGCTGAGCGCAGCAGCCAGCCCCGCGATCAGGGCGCCCGCCAGGAAGGTCAGCTGATAGCCGCCATTCAGCGCCAGGGTCGGCGCTACGCCAGCCGCCGCCAACCCCGCGCTACGCGCCGCGGCCAAGCTGGCCAGCACCGCCAGGCCCAGGGCGCCGCCCATCATGAAAGCCGTGTTCACTACGCCAGACGCCAGGCCGGACTGGCTAGGCTCCACGTCGCTCATCGCGGCCAGCAGCATCGGGTTGAAGGCTACGCCCGCGCCCAGGCCCAGCAGCAGCATGGCGGGCAGGACATCGACCGCGAAGCTGCCGTTCGCAGGCGCGCGCGCGAACAGTGCCAGCCCCAGCGCGGCGATGAACAGGCCCGTGGCCAGCGGCCCGCGGATCCCAAAGCGCATCACCAGCTTGGCCGACAGGCCCAGCGAGAACGCCGCCATGATGAGGTTGGCCGGCAAGAACGCCAGGCCGACCTCCATGGGGCTGTAGCCCAGCACCAGCTGCATGTACAGCGCCGACACGAAAAACCATGCGAACATGGCCGCGGCCCACAGCACGCCGACAACGTTGGCCGTGGCCACGTTGCGCAGGCGGAACAGCCCCAGCGGCATCAGCGGCGATTCCACCCGCGCCTCGATGGTCAGGAACAGCACCATCAGCGCGGCCGCCGCGCCCAGCAGGGTCAACGATTGCGTCGACGTCCAGCCGGCCTCGTTGCCGTTGACCACCGCATACACCGCCAGCATCAGCGAGGCGGTGACGCTCAGCGCTCCGGCCACGTCCAATCGGGCGCCCGCGGCGGCGGGCGGCGCCGCCGGAATCAGCCGCAGGCACAGCGCATAGACCACCACGCCGATAGGCAGGTTCACCAGGAAGATCCAGTGCCAGGACAGCGCGCTGGTGAGCAACCCGCCCAACAGCACGCCGATGCTGCCGCCGCCCGCGCAGACAAAGCCATACACGCCCATGGCGCGCGCCCGTTCCCCGGTTTCGGTGAACAGATTCATGATGAGCGACAGCGACACCGCCGACACCACCGCGCCGCCCAGCCCCTGCGCCGCACGCGCGCCGATCAGCAGGGCCTGGTTCTGCGCCAGGCCACAGGCCAGCGAGGCCACGGTGAAGACCACCAGGCCCACCAGAAACATGCGCCGGTGCCCCAGCAGATCGCCCAGCCGCCCGCCCAGCAGCAGGAAGCCGCCAAAGGTAAGCATGTAGGCGTTCACCACCCAGACCAGCGAGGTTTCCGTGAAATGCAGGTCTTCGCGGATGGAGGGCAGGGCGACGTTCACGATGGTGGTGTCCAGCACGATCATCAACACGCCCAGGCAAAGTACCATCAGCGCCCACCAGCGTTGCTTGCCATGTATTCCATGCGTCATCGAGTGTTGCTCCGTGGAGGGCGGCTAGCTATGCCGCCTTGGTTTTCTTAGTGCGAAACGCGCCCGCCGCTGATCATCCAGCGCGTGCCGTAGCGGTCTATCAGCGAGCCATGGGCCTCGGCCCAGAAGGTCTTCTGCAGCGGCATGGTGATGCTGCCGCCATCCGCCAGCAGGTCGAATACGCGCTGCGCGTCCGAGACCGTGGGATAGGCCAGGGACAGCGCCACACCCTGCTTGCCAGGGTAGGGATGCCCGGCAGTGGCGTCGCTGCCCATCAGGGTCTGCTCGTCCAGGCCCAGGCGGGCGTGCATGATACGGCCGGCATCTTCGTCCGACAAGACCGGCATGGCGGCGTCGGGCGGGGCGTCCGCATAGCGGATCATGGCCTCCATCCGCCCGCCCAGCACGCGCTCGTAGAAGTGCATGGCCTCGGCGCAATTGCCGTCAAAGCTGAGGTAGGCGGATAGTTGGGGCATGATGTCTCCAGGGTGACGAGCGGACCGCGCCACGACGGCCGGCGCCGCTCTATGATGGAAGCCCGACCCGACGTTAACGAAGGAGCCCGGCCATGCTGAAAGGAAGCTGCCATTGCGGACAGATCGCGTTCGAAGTCGATGGCGAACCGTCCCAGGTACTGGAATGCAATTGCTCGCACTGCAGCCGCAAAGGCTATCTGCTGTGGTTCGTGCCCCGCGCCAGCGTGCGCCTTGCCACGCCCGCCAGCGGCATGTCGACCTACCGGTTCAACAAGCACGTGATTTCACACCACTTCTGCGCCAATTGCGGCTGCGCGCCATTCGGCTTCGGCGTGGGCGCCAAGGGCGAAGAGACAGCGGCGGTGAACGTGCGCTGCCTGGAAAACGTGGATCTGAACGCCTGGCCCCGCATCCCGTACGACGGCCGCAGCATCTGAGCGCCGCGAACCGCGCTACATCATAGGGCAAGCGCGCGCCGCGCGATATGGCGAGCGCGTGACATGTCTTTTCATCGAATTGAACTAGTTTTCAGGAAAGCGCCGCATGAGCACCGTAAAACTGCTGTCCGACGACGACGTCCGCCAAAGCCCGCAAGCCTGGGCCGTGTTCGAGGACATCCGCGCCACGCGCAAGTCGGACTTCGTCAACAACTTCTGGCGCGCCCTGGCCAACGATCCGCCGCAGCTGGAGCGGGTCTGGGGCCAGCTCAAGCAGGTCATGATGGCCGACGGCGAACTCTCGCCGCTGGTGCGCGAAATGATCTACATCGCCGTGTCCACCGCCAACGGCTGCACCTACTGCATCCATTCCCACACCGCCGCCGCCCGCGCCAAGGGCATGACCGACGGTCAGCATGCCGAACTGCTGGGCGTAATAGGCATGGCCGCGCAGACCAACGCCATGGTCACCGCCATGCAGGTGCCCGTCGACGAGGCATTCATCGTGAAATAGGAGGCCGCCATGTCTCTGATCCCGCTGTTTCCGCTATCCAACGCGCTGTTCCCCGCAGGCGTGCTGCACCTGCGCATCTTCGAGGTGCGCTATTTGGACATGATCCGCCGCTGCATCGCGGACGGCAGCGAATTCGGCGTGGTCGGCCTGTTGTCGGGCCAGGAGGTCCGCACGCCGGAAGGCACGGAGACCCTGGCCCCGGTAGGCACCATGGCGCGCATCGCGGACTGGGACGCACCCATGCCGGCCCTGCTGGAGCTGCGCTGCGTCGGCACCAGCCGCTTCCGGCTGCTTTCCAGCGAGGTGGCAAAATACGGTCTTTGGATGGGCCAGGCCGAGCCCATCCCCGACGACCCGCCCGCGCCCGTACCGGCCGCCATGCAGCCCAGCGCCGACGCGCTGGGACGCCTGGTGGCCCAATGGCAGCAAGACGGCGTGTCCCCCGAAAGAATGCCCCTGGGCCCGCCGTTCCGGCTGGATGACAGCGGCTGGGTCGCCGACCGCTGGTGCGAACTGCTGCCGCTGCCGCCCGACGACAAAGCCGCCTTGCTCGCCATGACCGATCCGGTGGCGCGCCTGGCGGCAATCCAGGACGTGCTGCGGGGGCAGGGGCTGGCTTAGGACAGATGCCGGGGCCTCGTATAGGTACCGGGCTGGGCGTAACCGTATTTGGACACCATGGAAATCAGGATAGACGAGGGCCTGCGCGCCTACATAGACCCCTTGACCGACGACGAGCGCGAAGCGCTGGAACGCAGCCTGCTCGCCGAAGGCTGCCGCGACGCCCTGGTGCTGTGGGGTGACCTGCTGGTCGACGGCCACAATCGCCATGCGCTTTGCATGAAGCACGGCATCCCGTTCGAAACCCGCCAGAACACCTCGTTCAAATCCATCGAGGACGTGCACCTCTGGATGATCGAAAACCACCTGGGCCGGCGCAGCGTGTCGGACTTCCAGCGCGGGGTGCTGGCGCTGCGCAAGAAGGAGATCCTGCAGGGGCGCACCGCCTCCGCGCCCGCGCCCGACGATCCTCCTTGGGACGAAGACTCCGGCGAACCGCCGCCGTTGCCGGCTGCAGTCGTGTCGCAGGCGCTGAGCCGACAGGCTTTGGCCCGGGCTGCGAGGATCAGCAGCAATACCTTGGGGCAGATCGAGAAGATACAGAAGGCTGCCGCGCCGGAACTGGTGCGGGCGGTCAAGGATGGGGCGATATCCATCAACGCTGCGGCGGCGGTGTCGACGTTGCCGCCTGAGCGGCAGGCTGCGGCCGTGGCTGGCGGCAGGAAGGAATTGCAGCAAGCTGCCCGGGAAGTCCGCCAGGCCAAGGCGCCGCCGCCGCGGGAGGCTGTGCCGGATATTCCTATTGAGAATATTGCTGATTTGCCGGCCGAGGTGGCGCGGTTACGGGAATTGCTGACTCGGCTGACGGATGAGAGGGATCAGTTGAAGAAGAAGGTGATGCATTTGACGGTGGCGCTGGCGGAGGCGAGGAATGCGTCGGGGGGAGGGGATGATTGAAGGCTTGGGCGGAGTAGGGGGCGGAACTGAGTAGAGACGCTTCGAATCAAACGAAAGCGGGCATGTCGCCGTCGCTATTGGGCTTGTTCACCCCCACGTTGGCCCGCACCAGCCGTTCAGGGTGAGCCACCAGTTCCACCACCAACGCTGCCACGCTCTTGCGCGATACTTCCGTGCCCTTGAATGGCTCGTCCCGGCCGGTGATCTCGTAGTCCACTTCCTCTTCGTCCTGCAGCCAGGCAGCGCGCAAGATGGTGTAGTCGGTATCGGATGCCTCGATCAGATCCGCTGACTTGCGGTACGGCGGCAGGTACTGGCCGATCTCACGGAGGTTCCATTCGCCGAACTTGCCCGGAACTTCGTCATAGATGCCCAGCGAGTTCACGATGATCAGGCGCTTGACGCCCTTGGACCTCATCACCGCCAGGATGTGCGCAGTCTGTTTGTCCACGTCACCCGCCAGATTGGCATAGACCACATCCTGCCCCTCCATGAGTTGGGGCAGCAGCTTCTTATCCATCACATCGCCGATGGCGATCCTGGCGTTGGTGGGTTCAGTGCTGGTGAGCTTCCTGGGATCGCGCACCAGTAGGGTCTGCTCGATATTCTTGCGCTCACCCAGCATCTGTACGACCCAGCGGGCAATCTGGCCGCTCGCGCCCAGGATCAATACCTTGGTCATGTTGTTCCTCTCCAAATGAATCGGCCCGGCCGTCTCCGGCAGGGCCGATGGCTAGTTCTCGCAGAAAGCCAGGGAGCCGCAGGCTCGCGCCCGCCTGCGTTTACAGGTTTTCCTGATAGAAGGGGACCAGCTTGGCCAACGCCTGGCCGACGGGCTCGGGCTTGTCGTACAGGTCGTAATGCGACCAGCCTTCGACCACCACCAGTTCCTTCTTCTTCGAGGCGGCGCGGCCGATGATCTCGCAGCCATCGCGGTAAGCGCCAAAGGCCCCGACCTGATCGCCGACCACCACCATCAGGGGCTGCGTCAACAAGGTCTCGCAAAGGTGAAAGGCATCCCAGCCTATGGCCGCGGACTGGTGCGAGAACAGCGCCCGGTTCAGGCCATTGGGCGCGCGGCCACGGTCACTGCGGTAGTACTCGGTGGCGCCGAGCACGTCAATTTCCTTGATGCCCGCTTCCTTGGCAGCCTCGGGCGAGGGCGGCAGCAGGTCGTCCACGCGCAGCGCGGCCCCCCGGGCCTCGGCCGTGCGCTGCTTGGCCATGGCCTCCAGCGCGCCGATCGGATCAAATCCACTGAAGCCTTCGCGCATCAGGCGGCCATAGTTGGCGCCCGTGACGGTGCCCACGGCCTTGATCCGGCGCTCGGTCATGGCGGCGTTGATGGAGTAGCCGCCGCCGCCGCAAATGCCCAGCACGCCGATGCGTTCTTCGTCCACATAGGGCAGCGTTACCAGGTAGTCGCACACCACCCGAAAGTCCTCGACGCGCAGCGTGGGGTCTTCGATGAAACGCGGTTCGCCGCCGCTGGCGCCCTGGAAGCTGGCATCGAAGGCGACCACGACGAAACCTGCCTTGGCCAGGGCCTCGCCGTAGACATTGCCCGAGGTCTGCTCCTTGCAGCTTCCTATGGGGTGCGCGCTGATGATCGCCGGGTACTTCCTGCTTTTGTCGAAGTCCGGCGGGAAGTGCAGGTCCGCCGCGATGTCCCAATAGGTGTGCTTGATCTTGACGCTTTGCATGGTGCGCTCCTGGTGGCCGCTGAGTAGGAATTGCCGGGCCACTTTTCTCTGAAGGCGCAAGCCCAAGCCCGATGGATGCACTGTACGCCGTGCATTTGGTTAGCCATAGCCCTCAATCCGAACTACAGTAGTATTTCTAAATTGACAATGAGCGCTGCATGGACCCGTCACTGCTTCCGTCCCTGGCCTGGTTCGCCCATGTGGCGCATCACCGCAGCTTCACCAAGGCGGCGGCTGAAATGGGGGTCTCCCGGGCCAATCTGTCGCAGAACGTGAAGGCACTGGAGCGCCGTCTGAACGTCAAGCTGCTGTACCGCACGACGCGGGACATGTCGCTCACCGAAGAAGGCCAGCGTCTCTATGACGTGTGGTACCCGGCATTGATCGCGGTGGAGCGCACGGTACGCACCATGCACGACATGCGCGACGAACCTTCCGGGCTGGTGCGGGTGAACACTTCGCGCGTAGCGGCAAAAACGCTGCTGGAACCCCATTTGCAGGAGTTTTGTACGCGCTACCCCAGGCTGCAACTGGAACTGGTCATGGACGATGCGCTGGCCAACATCGTGGCCGAAGGCTGCGATGCCGGCATACGCATAGGCGAGAGCCTGGCCGAACACATGGTGGCGGTGCCGATCACGCCAGCGCTGGAAATGGCGGTAGTGGCCACGCCCGCATACTTCGAGCAACATGGCTCGCCCGTCACACCGGCAGACCTGTCCCGGCACAACTGCCTGCGTTTCAGGCAGACCCGGGGTGCGATCCACCCGTGGGAATTCACCTCGCCCGAGGCCGGCGGCCACACCTTCACCGTGGAGCCTCAGGGCCGCATCATCACCAACGACGACGACGGAATGATCCGTGCCGCGTTGCAAGGCGCCGGACTGATGCAGCATATCGACATCGCCGTCCGGGAACATCTGGAGTCCGGCGCGCTGGTGCGTGTGCTGCACAACTGGTGCAAGCCCTTCGCGGGGTTCTATATCTATGCGCCAACTCGGGCCCAGATGCCGGCCAAGGTGCGTGCGTTGATTGATTTTCTGGTCGAGAAACGCGAGGGCATGACGAGTCCGCAGAATTCCCTTTCCAGGCAGGGGCGGGGGTATTGAGTGGCGTGATCACGCCGACCGCTATCCTAAGACTAAGGTAGCTAGGCTAGAAGAACTTCGGTGCCTATGCTGCGGAATCGTAGTCTGGCACCCTCATTTCCTCGATCCGGGGAAGCTGCGTATCGGCTAGAAGGATTGGATTGCTCCTTCCGGGCTAGTTACTTCCACCGCGATCACGAATAACCTACTCGTTCAAAAAATGAATGGGGGGGCGATCATGAAGAATTGGCTATGCGGTGCAGCCGTGATAGGCATGCTGCTGGCGGGTCCGGCTGCCGCGCAATACATCGCCACCTGGCAGGATCCTGCGGGAGTGTGGAAGGGGCCTGCGGCAAACCAACCTGGGACCGATCTGAATTTTGCGGAAGGGGCAGCGCATCGGGCCTGCCTGGATCGCGGTATTCCCAAGCTTTGGAACCGCGCCGCGAAAGTGACGGAGAAGGCTACCGGGAAGGTCATGCTGGAACTGGACTGCAACGCGGAGCGAGCCAAAACCAAGGAACGCCAGGCCGCAACAAACCCGCCGCAGGACACTACGAAGTATCAGGCGTACTGGCAGGAACAATCCGGCCAGTGGAAAGCGGCGATTACCGCTCCGAGCCATCCTGGGTTGCTACTCGCTTCCGCAAAAGGCTATGCATACGAAGCATGCAAGGACCGGGGCAACCCGAAAGACCTGAAGCTGGCATCGAAGGTCACGGAAAAGGACTCGGGGAAAGTGGTGCTGGAACTTGACTGCAACGCGGAACGCGCGAAGTTAAAGGCTGGCAGCAACGCTGCAAAGCCTGGCGGGGATGCCGCGAACGCTAAACAGTAGCGCCCCGCGACCCGCGGTTTGCTCATCGAGCACAGGCGTCTTGCGTAGGACGCGTGCATTCTCCACGGCTGCTGGATGAAAAAAGATGCAAAACGTACTTCCGAAACTTCTGCTGCTGGGCTTGCTTTTGGTGGGATCGCCCGGAAGTGGAACCGCGCAGCCCTCTCAAAAACCGGATGCCGATGCCAAGAAGGTTGCAGCGGCACTTCTAGCTACAGCGAGCCCGCAGAAGGAGACCAAGCAAGCGTTCGCTCAGCGTGTTGGCCCCACCTTCAAGCGCCTGGTAGCAACCGAGACCATGACGCGGGTTGTGCTTGGACCGCAGTGGGGAACAATGTCGCCGCCAAGGCAGGCAGAAGCCGTTGAACTCTATAGCCGGTTGCTGATGAGGACCTTACAAGGCGCCTACGAGGGCCCGTTGCCCTCGCAGTTTGTGTTGGAGTCTGGGGAAATGTTCCGAAGTAAGCCAGGCTCGGCCACTGTGATTCAGATCACCTGCCTCACGCTGAAAACGGCAGACTGCATTTACTATTCGGCGAAATCGAAGGCCAACGAGTTCACCATGGAGTTTCAACTTCTTTACATTGATGGTAAATGGCAGGTGGTCGAAATGTATATGAGCGGGATGTCCGTTCAGCAGACCTATCTTTCGAGTTTTCGCTCCATTATCAAGTCCAGTTCGGTCGAAAACTTTCTGGAAAAGCTCCGCGCCCGGGTCGATAACTGATCAGGCTACAACGCCGGCCATGCGGCCGAATTCTAAAGCCGTCCGGTCTGCTGCTGGTTGGCTGATCTGCGCTTGGGAAGTGGTAGTCGAACTACAGTTTCGCTATCTGGGTACTGCGTAAATTTTAGTCCGGCATCAATTTTATTATTTGCAAAGCTAGGTGTGTCGTAGTGTTCCGATCTGATTTCAGGCAAGCGCCTAAATGGAGGACCTATGCTTGAACGTAGCTATCTCAGCAACAGCTTCACCGTCTCGGATCCCGACGCGCGGTTGAGGCAAGCAAACAATCTCATGGCTTTCGAAACGGCCAACGGAAAAATCCGAATAATACAGAAAGGGACCGTCGTACGTGTTGACGCGATTCAGCGCTTGCAGACGGGAGCAAAGAAGATCGCGCTGTTCGCGCATGCCATCCGAGAAAACGGCGAGCCACTTGGCTGGACCTCGGCAAAGAACTTCGAGGGCTCGTTTATCAATGAGACCCTCGATCTGCTCAAACCCGGGGCTGGAAGCGGAAAGTTCGGTCCTAACGCCGCATGGTCGCATGGCGCCTACATTGGCCAGATTGACGTCGTCGAAATAGTCGATTCGACAATGGAAATTGAGCGTCTTTCTATTGATACCGTTTCGCCATATCTGGAAATGGTAGGCAAGGCGAAGTCGTCGGATGTGAACCTCACCATCAATAGCGGGTTCCGATCCTATCCGGAGCAGAAGATGTTGTGGGATGGGTATGTCAAGCGTCTTCCCGGATTCAATTTGGCTGCGAAGCCCGGCAACTCGAACCACCAAAACGGGATCGCCATCGATATCGCTGTCGCGGGCGCGGACGGCAACGAGGTTTATGAATGGCTAAAACAGAACGCGCCTCGGTATGGGTTCGTTCGCACCGTCAGTGATGAGCCATGGCATTGGGAATACGATCCCAGAAGCGCTCAGCAGGCGGTTCAAAATGGGACCTACAAAATTCCATCTGTGACTAACTGACAGGGCGACTCTCTGTGGAACTGCCCGTGAATCCGCAAGCAGAGAAAGGCCCAGACTAAGGGCGGTGCCGTCCTAGGTAGCTTCCAGCTTTGCGATCCGCATGCGGCGCAGCTCAACCACCTGCGCTGCGCCTACAGCCCGAGCGCGCAACTGCCCACAGCCTCCATCCACATCCTGACCGGCGCTATTCCTCACCTTGGTCAGCACGCCACGGCTTTGCAGAGAGCGGACGATTTCACGGATGCGCTCGGTTTCAGGCCGCTGATAGTCATCCCCTTCAAGGCTATTGAAGGGAATGACGTTGAGCACCCCGTACTTGCCCTTGAGCAGACGCACGACCGCATCAAGTTCGTCGTCGCCGTCGTTGACACCCTTGAGCAGCGTCCATTGATACTGGATGGGATAGTCCGTGTCGCGGGCGTATCTCTCGCCCAGTTCGATCAGTTCTTCCGGCGCAATCTTCGGCGCCCGTGGCAGCAGGTGTGCGCGCAGTTCGGCCTTGGTCGTGTGCAGCGACAGCGCCAGCGCGGGTTTGACCCGTTGCTGCGGCAGGGCTTCGAACACGCGCGGGTCGCCCACGGTGGAGAACACGAGATTCTTGTGGCCGATATTGCCTTCGGTGCCGAGCAGGTCGATGGCTTCGAGCACGTTGTCGAGGTTGTGCGCCGGTTCGCCCATGCCCATGAAGACGACTTTCTTCACCGCGCGCTGACGCCGCGCCAGCACGACCTGGGCGAGGATTTCCATGCTCGTGACCTGGCGGATCAGGCCGCTCTTGCCGGTCATGCAGAAGCGGCAGCCGACCGCGCAACCGACCTGGGTCGAGACGCAGAGCCCGTCGCGCGGCAACAGCACGCTTTCCACCATCTGTCCGTCGGCGAGTTCGACCAGCAAGCGCGAGCCGTCGCTGCCGGCGTGTTCGGAGCGGACGCGGGCGAGGGCGTCCAGTTCTGCGGTCAAGGCGGGGACGGCGTCGCGCAGCGCGAGAGGCAGAAAGTGCTCGGCGCTCCGGCGTCGCGTGCCGGTGTCGAGCGCTTGGCCTTGCAGCCAGACGCGCAGGAGCCGGCCACGGTGGACGGGCAGGGCGCCGAGAGCGGCGAGGCATTGGTCGAAGTTGGAGTAGCGCATGGGGGGCGCATTTTACCCTGCGACTGGAACGGGCTGTAGGAGGGTAGATGGCTCGTTGGCGACTATTGGCGAGACTTCTCAGGTCGATAGCTGCCGCACGGTCTCTTATCGGCCAATGGCAGCTCTCCACGGATTGCGTCATACGGGGATCACGCCCTGAGGATTTACCCAAGTCGTTCCACCGTGGCGCGTACCGCCTCGGAATTGATTTCCACCTTAATGAATGAAGTCGCACATAGCACTTGACCTGGCTCGGGTTTCCCCGGTTAATGTCGCTGCCTATGATTTTGCGGCTCCAGTGCAGGACTTTTCGCGTCTCTCCACGTCAAGGTTATGGTTGCATCCACTCTCGTCGCCATGCTGTGTGCACATCTATTGTGCTTTTCGGTCATGTTCTTACTGATTAGCCACCGCTTGCCCGGCAACAGGATGAGGATGGATTTTTTCGCCGCAGGCAATCTCTTGCTGGCGTTGGCCTATATTCTGCAACTGCTTGAAGGCGGACCCGCCTGGAGTGTGATGAGCGTCGTCAACCATACCCTCACGCTGGCAGCCCCGATCGCCTTCTGGCTAGGCGCCATGCGCTTCTTCGGGCGTCAAGTCCGGTTGTGGCGCACGTTGCTCATATTTTTTGCGGCTTATGGCATTGAGTGGAAAATAGGTGTCAGACTACAAATAAGCTAGCCTGATACCTTGTTTAACATTGCTCTTATGTAGAACGCCTAGCCAGCCTCCACCCGCTTAAATCCGACGTAGGGTTTCGGAATGACTCATTCGAAGATTCTTGGCGACCTGATAGATTCAGCCATCGCAGCAAAGGTGCATTTCGATGTCTGGTGGGCACAGGCTAGCGAGGCCAAGCCGCATCTCGTAGCAGTGATGAATGAGCATAGTGATTTCTTTCTTGCCTCCTACGATGCGCACTATACGGCTTTTTTTGTTAACTTCGCTCATTTGTTCGATCCAAGGTCCGACTCGTCTTCCATTCCTACATATTTTTCATCTGTGCAGGCGACGGCCGACATAAGCGCGCTTGCTGCTCTTGAAGCAGAGTTCGCTGGGTTGGCTTCACGTGCTCGACCACTTCTGAAAGTACGATACAAGACGGTGGCGCACGTGGAAAAACGTCTGACAGCCAAGGACGTTTTTGCGCCGCTTAATATTACTTGGAATGATGTGCGTGACATTATCTACGAGTCGTGCGAGTTTGTTGCGAAGCTCGCGTCTACGCCTGCCGGAAGTCTGGGTATCCCAAGGAATCGTCGACTCACTGAAGCTACCTTGAATATGATTCGAGCACTCAAAGGACCAGGCGTCTGATATGGCAGTCAACTCGCCGAAAAATGTGGGCTATGCGTTTGCTATGTTCCTAATATTAAAATAATTCTTCCAAAATCGTGAATTGAGTGAGAGAAAAATATGAGCGGCGAATATTGGCGATTTAATTCAAATATAACTTGGCACTATTATTCATCCGCGGTTTATGAGAGCGCGTTGGCTAAAGAATCAAATAACGATTTTAAAAAATACCACCACTTACGCGCATGTACATATTTTTCTGTATGCTGCTTCGAAGCTTTCTTAAATTCGATGATGCGGGAGAAGCTTACACATGATGGACTTGATGAAGATGTTATTTTAAAAGAGCTCCGAAGAGGAAAATTGGAGGATAAGCTCCGAAATTGGCCGTCGGTGATATGCGGCAGGACAGTCGAAATTCCTGAGAATTTAATCTATTGTTTCAAGGATTTTCAAGAAATTCGTAACGAAGTGACGCATGCAAAAAATCGCGACCATTCCATTTATTCTCAACTTGATCGACTGGAACCTGCGCAAATAGTGGATGCGATCGCTCGCGTAATAATTACAACACTTTCGGTAAAAGGACGTCCATTCCCGTACTGGTTGCTAGGGTGGAACTATGTGGGTATGAATGGTAATCCAGAGCATCCCTTTGAAAGCAATAATCTTAATGGATTTGTGCATTCACTCAGAAATCTTGGAATTCAATTCAATAATTTCGGCTCTGACTCTGCCTGGGAAGAAAAGGGGATGACTTCAATAAAGGGCTATGAAGATCTTAAAAATATCCTCTCTCAGCTTCCAATTCATATAGAACCCCGTCATAGTCAATTCCCACGGAAACCTCGCTTGACAAGGCGTTGGTGGGATAGCGATGTCGTTCGATGAATGAAGTAAAGGTGCCAGACTAAAATGGTGGCTTTAATACGTTAAGCCGGTTAGTTGCTCCCAGCTGGATGGTCCTTCGGAAAAATGGTGTCAGACTACAATTTTGAC